>CACXDT010000118.1 GCA_902766405.1 Oscillospiraceae bacterium | reverse complement strand
GTCAACCGCGAGACGGGCAAGCTGGAGCTGCACTTTGAAAAGTCGGTTTATTCCGCCCTGACCGACGAGCAGAAAGCCGATATCAAGAGCAATTTCTTGTGGGGCCGCAATTCCGGTTGCTGGATCAGCCGCTGCAAAGAGCCTAATTTGCATTGGGCGCGCCGCTGTGCGGAGCGCATCGGCCTGGCCGACGCCGGGCAAACGGGCGAGCGCCTGAGCTTTGCCGAGCAGATGGAACGCAAGCAGGAGCGCGCCGAGCGCCGCGCGGAGAGGTACGACGCCCGCGCCGACGCCGCCGAAAAACGCGGCGAGCAGTTGCAAGCCCCCATCGAGAAAATGCACGGTGATATCGCCTTTTTCACACAGCCCATCGTGAACACCAGCGCGGGCCGGGCGTTCGGACGCCGCCGGGAAAAGATGTTTGCAGCCTGGGAGCGTGGTTTTGACGAGTTCCGCAAGTCGGAATACTGGCAGGAGCGCGCCGAGACCGCCCGCCGCACGGCGGCCGGGAAGGAGCTGACCGACAAGGGTTTTATACAACGCCGCATCAATGAGTGTGAAGCAAATCTCCGCGCGCTGCGCAGGAGCTACGACGCGCAGGAGCGCACGGTCACACGTCTGGAAGCTGGCGAGGAGCTGAAAAACTACGCAGGCGAGCCGATCAGCCTTGATAAAGCCCGCGAGAATCTGGAATACTGGCTTGACCGGATCGAGGTCGAGCTTGATAAGCTTGGCTATTATCAGGACGCGCTTGACGCGCTGGGCGGCGTGGAGTTCAGCCGGAAAAATCTGAAAAAGGGTGATTTGATCGTCGTCAAGCGCTGGGGCGTCGTGCGTGTCGTGCGCTGTGGCCCGAAAAACGTCACCTACGAGCACACGGCCTCAAACATGACCTACGCCGACGGGCGCCCCTGGCAGGGGCAAGCGGCCTATGCCGAGATCGTCCGCCGGGCAGACGAGGAAACGGCCCTCACGCCGGAGGAGTTCGCCGCGAGCCTGGCGGATTAACGCCGCCGGATTATTTCAAATCATGCCCGCCCCGGAGGTCACGAGGGCAGAAAGGAAAGCTTTATGTACCGCTTCATGTACTGCAAAACCTTGAATCCGCTGGGGGAGATAGGAACAGTGGACATCGACCGGCTCGATCAAATGATACTCTTCCTCAAGGGCGTGAGAAACAACGGAATCGAAAGAATGTCTGCCGGGTATTCCGTCTACGAGACGGCGGAGGGCTGCGAGCTTGGGAAAACCCTGTTGAATTGGCAGAACGACGGGAAAAACATTTTTGGCCGCTTGGTAGACCCGGATGATCCTGCGCGCTTTTTCGAAGCCTAACGCCGCCGGATTATTTCAAATCATGCCCGCCCCGGAGGTCACGAGGGCAGAAAGGATAAAACAATGCGTTATATCATCCACTGGGGCCGCAAGGCCGACAAGGAAAGCCCCGTCCACCTGACAACCTTTACCGCCGAAGAGGCTGAGGCGCTCGACGCCGCGCGCTCGCAGTTCCTTGCCCGTCACCCGGATTATTACATCGAGGCCATAAAGCCCGCCGGGCCTAACAGCTTTGAGGCCTACGGCATGGGAGCCTGGACGGAGGAGGAGCAGGAGCAGCACCGCGAAAAGCTCGGCAAAATGTACGCCGATCAGCGCGCCGAGCGCAGCGGGATCCGCGAGAGGCTTTTGACCTATACCCCGGAGGAGTTCGCCGCTGAATCTGCCTATATGCTCTCCCGTGAGGAGCCCACGCAGAACGCCGAGGGCGTCCACGTCGGCGATATCCTGTATTCATCCTGGGGCTGGGAGCAGACCAACATCGACTTTTATCAGGTTGTGGGCCTGCGCGGCAAGCACACCTTGATCCTGCGCGAGCTCGCCGCCGCGTCCGGCGAGGATTCTCACATGACCGGCCTGAAGCGCCCGCGCCGCGACGTGTTCCGCAACGATAAGCAGTACACGGTACGCAGCAAGTTTACAGATTTCTCGCCCGATGTGCCTTATATCCTCGATCCCACGTTGAGCGCCGGCGTCACGCTCCATCCGGTCGAGTTTGGCAAGCTCTACGACTATTCCACCTACGCATGACACAGCCCGCCCCACGGGTGGCGGCATAGAAATAACCCGCCCAGCGGCAACGCCGCCAAATCATTCCGAAAGGAGAGCCAACACCACATGACCGGAAAGAGAAAAAGGGGATGCACCCTGTTCGGCACGTTGATCGTCGTTATCAATATGCTGCGCATCCTCGCCGCCGAGGGCAACGAGGAGGACGACGGCGACCGGATCCCCGAGTGGCAGGAAGTCGGCGCATAACGCCGCAAAATCATTTCACGCGCCCGCCCGTGGGCCTTATACGCGGGCAAGGAGGCAAGTATATGAATATTATCCACCCCATAGAGGACAAGCGCGGTATTACCTGGGCTTTGATGGCCGCAAATAATCGCTTTATGATCGTTTGGAGAAAGCCGGAGGAAGATGTGTATTACACAACACCCGATCAGGCATTCACCGATCCCGACCCTGCTATAAAGGCGCTGGAGCATCGTGTAAAGCTTATCAATGCGAGCTATCTGCAAGAGGCTTGTGCCATGAAATCCTTGTGTGATACTTGTAATCACGACAAGAGCCCGGCAGGATGCGAACTCTACTGCTACGGCGTGCTTGAATTTGACGAAGAAAACGAAGTGGTAACATCTTGCGATGACTACGAGAGGAGGGGGCAGCAAGGATAAAAAACAATTTCGCGGCCTGACGCCGCCGAATCATTTGACACGCGCGCCGCGTCGTATTATACTGACGGTAACACCGAAAGAAAGGAGCCAACACCATGCCGAAAACGGTCTACACGCCCGACGAGGCGCGCCGCGCGCAGAACGAAGCAAAGGCGCGGTACGATGCCGTGAACGCAAAGCACATCAGCATGAAGTTTAACGTCAAGACCGACGCTGATATTCTGTCGAGGATCCAAAAAGAGGATAGTGTGCAACGCTACATTAAGCGCCTGATCCGGGAGGACATAGCCCGGAACGGAGGTTGATCTATGAGCGTGATCTATGCCATCCTGGCGATGTTCGGCGGCTTTATGATTATCGGCACGATTGCCGCCGTCCACATCGACCGGCACCCGGAGGAGCACGAGAACGAGCCGGAGGAGCTGCCCCGCGTGGTGATCTCCCAACAGGTTCCGTCCGTGTTCGACACCTTCAAGGGCGGCAAGGACTAACGCCGCCCGATCATTTCAAAGTCCGTTTTTCTGGACAGCTAATCGTGTATGATAACACCATCAAATCACCATCAAATCACGGAGGTAACAAACATGACACTGCAAGAACTGACCCGGCACGAAGCCGGTATTATCATCTACGGCAACAATATCGTTGTTGATAATTGGTCGTCCTATGACGACGACCAAATCCCCAAGCTTTTCTATACGGGATGTGTGGGCTTTCCTGTCGCTCCTGGCTCTATCGAAGCTATGGCTGGCACTGTGTGCCGCGTGGCGCATATAGTCGATGCCATGCCTGATGCCGAGTTTGCCGTGATCGAATCCGATCACAACGGCGATATCCCGAGAATCTACAGCGGCGAGGATGACGAGCCTGGCTCCGTCTATGATCTCCCCGATGGAGGTATTCTGATCGTTCCCGACGAATGGTGCTAACGCAGCCCGATCATTTTGAAAGGAGACCATACAATGAACCGTGATAGCATTGTTTTCCCGCACGAGACCGGAG
Organism: Oscillospiraceae bacterium; assembly: GCA_902766405.1. GTDB lineage: Bacteria > Bacillota > Clostridia > Oscillospirales > Oscillospiraceae > Limivicinus. The sequence continues at coordinate 15,290 of CACXDT010000118.1, read as the reverse complement.
ATAATTTTCTCCGTCGTTGCATGAACAACGAGTTTTCAACTGACCAGGCCATTGTTGATGCCTGCGCTGAAGCGTCCCGCAGCGTTGAGGAGTTTGTCGATCTGTATCTCTCGCACCGGGAGGAGCGTAGCAAGCAGTTTTATCAAGAGCTGATGCGGCGAGAGCGCCCGGCTCTGTGCTGGAAATTCATCCGGGAAGAATTTGGCGAACGGTGTTTCAAGACAGAGAGCGAAGCCGGTTCCGTGAAAGTCGGGAACAAGCAGTTTTCCGTGTTGATTCCGAACGGCGAGGGTGACGGCGTGACGCGCGTCGCTGTGTTCACGAAAGAGAGTGACTTTATTTGCAATTCAATCATGGATTTCTTTACGATCATCGACGGAGAATTTAATATCTTCACGTTTGATTGCGGTGATGCAGTGTCTCGCACGCTGCAAGGCCGCTATTCGGTGTATGTCTGGCAGGGGTTTGTCGCCTTTGTTGCGCTCCGCGAGAACGACTAACGCCGCCCGATCATTTTGAAAGGAGATTATCATGTGCCAGGTGGAAGGCCTTTTTGGTACGATTTGCAATTTCAAGATTGTCGCCTATAAGATATACGGCGAGCGCGAGGACGAAGCTGGTACGGAGCTCCAAAAAGTGATTGAGAGCTGTCATAATGATCCGATCCCGAAAAGTATCGAAGAGGAAATCCAGGAGGTCGTCGCGAGGATCCGCGAACTCGAATTGCGCTTTAGCGTAGAGATAAAAGCCGTTTAGCATCCGGCATATATTGTTCTTTTTCACGCTCCCGCTCTGCGGGGGCGTCTTTTTTTATGCCCTTTCGGAAATGAGTTTCACTTTTTGCCGCCCGGAAGTGTAACTCATATCATTTTCGTGAGGTCACGCAAATGGTAGGCAAGTAAGAAAACCCGCTCAGCAGGCTGCTTTGGTGCAAGTTTGCACCGCGCGTGGCAAATTGCGAGCAAGTTAAAGTGCAACGCCGTCGAACCATTCCGTTGACGCCGCCGAAATGGTTGACAAATCCGTGCGCCCCTATAAGGTCGTTTCCGCTGCGATCTGTCGCCGGAAAGGATGAAAACCGCTGCATTTGTCAACAACCAAAAAGGGCCCTCGCGCGCGGTGCTGGCTTTGTCAAAATGGGATGTTGTGTTAAACTCATTTGCGGGCCTGTTTTCCGCTGAAATCAAGGCTTTTTGAAAAACCGCCGATCCTGTGTTTTTCCTCGCCTCAATATGTCAAACAGAGCGCCCAAAGGGAGAAAGACGGCAATAAAATAGACGCCCCCGGGAGGATCCCCGAGGGCGTTTTTCATACTTTCCTGATGCTCACGATCTCCGCACGATGGCGCAGGGACATTTCCGTTTCCCCGCTTTCCAGCGATTCGAGGTAGGCCGCTATTACGTCGGGCTGCTCGAAGTTGTAGCCGCCCCAATAGCCGAACACCCAGGAATCGGGGCCGCATACCATCGCGCCAGCCGGTATGCCGTTGCGCGGGATCTCCGTCGGCTCTTTGGCGAGAATGGTGTACAAGGGGTATTCCGTGTCCGCCTGATAATCGGCTACGACATAATGCTGTGAGACGCCGCGCACGGTGTATGTGTCGTTCCAATCGTTCACGAGGATATGGTCGCCCGGCTGCAGAGCGCATACAACGGCGCGTATTTCGTTGTCTGTCATGGTCGGGCCCTCATACTCCCCTGATGCGTGATGCAATCATATCGGCGGTGTGGGTGTACAGCACATTCGGGTATTTCTCGATGGCCGCACCGAGATAGCCCCAATCGGATTTATCGCAGTACGCGCCCATGTGCCAGCGGATGCACAAGATTTCTTCCTCGGTCAGAGGGAGGAGCTGTTGCGCAAGAATCACAGACTTATCCCCATGACCGCATAGAACCTGGTCGGGTTGCCACGAAAAGCTGCCGTCCTCGTCCTGCTTGTACTGATCGCATTTACAAAGATCATGGAGCATCCCGACGATGCACGGGCTCTCCGGACGGCTCCATCCAAGATTCAGGTCATAGGTTAGATTTAAAAGCGCGTCCATCATGGCTTTGGAATGATCGTAGAGCCCGCCAGGGTAGGCAGAATGATATTTTGAGGAGGCCGGGGCATCGAAGAAGCCCATCCGTTCAAGTTCGCCCGCAAGCGTAATGGCAGTGTTGGGCCCGAGCGCTTCCCCCATGATCCTGATAAACTCGTTGATTCTCTCTAAACGTGTCTTTTCCATCGTATAGTCCTTTCTGCGCATTTCGCGCATCTTTTCTCAAAACATGCACGTTACCGGGCTCGCCGCCCGGTCAGCATGTTCATTTTCATCATGGATTCGTCGATGTTCTCCTGAACGACGCCGATATAAACCAGCGTTTCCCGCTGGAAGGAGTGGCCCAGGATCCTTTGCAGGCTCACCACATCGCCGGTCGTCTGGTAGTAATGGTAACCGAAGGTTTTCCGCAGCGTATGGCAGCCGATTCGTTCCTCAATCCCGGCTTTCTTGGCGATGACGTTCATGATCTGATAACACCGCTGTCTGGAAATCGGGCGGGCCTTGTGGGTAACGCCGTCCTTCTGGCGGCTCTGGAAAATGAACTCGTCCGGCTTTCTCCCGGCCAGCAGGCGGTTGATCTCCTTCCGGGCCTGAGGGTTAATCAGGATCCGCGCCTCCTTGCCGGTTTTTTTGGCCTGCATCTGTGCATAGTCGCGGCCCCGGAGGTCGGACACCTTGAAGCGCCGGAAATCGCTCACGCGCAGCGAGGTATTGAGGCCGACGAGCAATATCAATTCCCAGCAGACTTCTCCTGTTTTCCGGCGGGCGTCATGCTCGCGCGCGATCTCGAAGCACTTTTGCAGCGTGTCCAAGTCTCGGATAGGCTGTACCAGTTTCATGTGTTTTACAATCCTCCCATTATGACAAGTAACAAGCTGAAAAAACAACCGAGGCCCGGCACACGTCCGGGCCTCGTGTGATAGTTACTCGCCTTTGATCGCCGCCGCAGCCTTTTCGATGGCCGCAGCGGCCTCGTCAACTGCACCGGCGTTCTCCGTGATGGCGTCCGTCGCGTCCATGATCTGGCCGAGAACAGCGACCCCGCCAAGCTTCGTTTCGCGTACCCAATCCTCACCGGCTCCCGCAATCAGGGCGCATATATCCACACCGGCGGCAGCCAACAGGTTTTTCGTGGGCTCGTCGAGTTTTTTCAGCGTGAGCGTGAGGAGGTCGCTGTTTAACTGTGCAATTTCGTCCGGGGTGAGCTTGCCATCTTCGCTTTCTGCTTTCAAGTGGTCAACTGTGGTCTGTTTCAGCTCGCCGACTGTTATACGGGTGGCTTTCAAAACATTGTCAAATGCAAGGGCTATGTTCTGGATGTGCTTATTGTCCTTCGATTTGGCGGCCCATGCTGTACCAGCGATGCCGAGGGCGGTAACGACGACCTTTTCCAGGATATCGAGCCCGGTCATGATCGCCACGCCCGCCACGGTATCAGTGCCGTCGGGGTTCTGCATGGCGGGCACGGTGCAGGCCGCGAGCATCACGGCCATAAGCAGCACGAGCATAAGAACAAGGATTTTTTTCATTTGCTTTTCCTCCTGATGATTTGTTGATGGATTGTTGAAAAAATCGGTATGGTTGCCCTCCGTTGCCGGACATACCGAAAGCGCTACTTTGTCATAAGTCCCTGGAGATATGCCATGATATCGTCGCGGGCGCCCTGCATCTGATCTGCATTGCCATTGTGCAGCTCGTGATCGAGCAGGGCCATGACGCCCGCCGACGTGACGCGGGAGCTCTCCTTCAGGCTCTCGATATCCCTCTTTTGCTGTTCAAGCTCCCGCTCGTGGTCGTCGAGGCGGTGCTTATCGTTGGAAAATTTTTTTTCCACATCCTCGGCGGCATTCTTGGCTGGGGCTCTCCACTTTTTGAAAATGTCAAGCACCTTATCCACCGTTATAAGAGATCCAAAGAGGGCGAGAATCACATATACGGTGGTTTGGAGCTGATCCGGGGTCAGGTTTTCCATACCCAATTCCTCCTAAAGAAAGATTGTTTCAGCGCTCTCGCGCCAGGCGTCATACCGCGCCCGTATATCATCATCCAGACCGTCATAAGGCGTTACGCCGCGCACGACGCGGATCAGGCCTGTATCATCCGGGCGAAGATATACGTCTACGCTGCCGTCCTCGTTTGGCTGGATGGAATAAAAACGCCGCCCTCCGCAGGGCGGCCCGTCAAGCTGGCTCATGGCTGCATCGCCTCTTTCCAACGTGAAGTTCTCCTCGATCCACCGCAGCAGATTGTAGCCCTCGCAGTGTTTACACATCCCGATGTAGCAGATCGCGGATGCCATTGCTTTTTCATAGCCGATTGCGCCCAGCGCAAAGGACGCCGAAATAAAGCGCAGGCTCCGCTTGATATGCCGCGTCGTTTTCTTCCGCATCCGGATCCCGTGCGGTGTTATCAGGTAGCCGACGAACTCAACCGGCGCCGTGGCCTTTTGAATCCGGCTCTTGGGGCTGATATCCAGCAGCAGCGTTTCGCGCAAGAAGCGCTCGATCTCAGCGTATACCCGTTTGGCCTCCTCCTTGCCCTTGACAAAGATGCAGAAGTCGTCCATATAGCGCACATAGTAGTGCAGCTTCAGCGTGTGCTTGCAAAACTGATCCAGCCGGTCAAGGAACAGGTTTGCCGTCTCCTGACTCGTCAGATTGCCTATTGGCATCCCAACCTCGAAAAGCCGTTGGCTGCGCGGGCAATCGTCCGGCTTCATGCCGACAGGCAGGCCGAAAGGAACCTCTGGATTGCGGATGATCGTGCCGATCAGCCACGAAAACCAGGTGTCGTCTGATACTTCGCCGTAGGTTTCCAGTACTTTGCCGTGATCGACGCGGTAGAAATACTTCGAGATATCGCCCTTGATAAGCTGCCACTCGTCGGCATCGTCTTTGCGGCTGATAAGCTGCTGCCAGTTGAAAAGGCACTCGGCGGCGGCCAGTGTGCCTTTGCCGGTGCGGCAACCGTAGCTGTGCTCGATGTAGCGCTTGTCCAGGTAGGGGTTGATCTGCCGATAGATGGCCCACTGTACCACGCGGTCCCGGAAGCCCAGCGCCATGACAAGGCGCGGTTTGGGAAAGCGCACATAGAACTCCCGGTATGGCCCCACGGTGTAGGTCATGTCCAGAAGCTCGCGCTGGATCTGACGCAGATTTTCGCCGAGGTTAAGAGTAAAGGCTATGACTTCCTCGCGGTATCGCTTATCCCGTGCGGCGTCACGGTACGCGCCCATGAGGTTATCAAAGTCGCAGATGCGGTCTCTCAGATTGTGCAGCCCCTCCAAGTGACCGCCTCCGTTCTGCTGCGCGTGACGTTTCCCGTTATGCGTAGCCTGTTTTCCCTACCGGGAAGCTGCTGACAGGCTGAGCATTACGCCCTTCCGGGCGCTTCGCAGCGATTCCCGCCCGGCCATGCCCCGGAGTGTTCTTGCCGGAGCCGTGCGGGATTTTCATTTAGGCGGGCCTGGCCCGCCACGGAAACGCGCCCCTCCCATCAGAATTGCGGCCGGTAACTCGTGGTTTTTCGGCTCTTTTGATGTGTGCTGGGAGCGCGGGCGGCAGCCATAGTTCGTGTTCGCATTGCCGCGCTCGTTGTTGGCATTCACATAGCCAAGCCCGGCGTTGCTGGTGTTGTTGTAGTTGCCGCCACGTCGGGGAAAACGCTAAAGAGCATTTTGGATAAACTATAGCTACCCAAATCACGGCACGTTCCCGGATAACCGCCAGATGGCGGCTATTTGTTGGGGTCGCCCCGATTCGTCCGTCCGCTGACGGCGTTGATCCAGCCGCCGATCAGCTTGCCGATCTCTTCAATGTACCCACTCCAAACATCGAAGCTGTGGTTACTGAGCAGACGCCTTTCTTCTCCGTTCCGGTCTGTGAAAACGGTTCGGTTCGCGGATCTGACCAAGGTTTTCAGGATTTCTTTGCTTGTGTCCAGGTCTTGCAGCGTGCTTTTGTTCATATAGCGCAGGCGTGCCTTGGTCGCCAGGCGCAGCATCAGCAGCATTTCGTTCATGATCTCCTCGCCGAGTGTGTATCGGAAGAACGGCGGCCAGCGCTGAAGCATCGGCCTGGCATAGTCGATCATGTCCTCAATCTTCAGGCAGCAAGGGCCTGGGTTGGCGTCAGTGTACTTGATTTCCGGCATGGTTCCTCCGTCATTTTGCCGAATCGGGCGATTTGGGGGTAAGGGGGAGTATATAATAAATACTCAGAAGATTAGACCGCGCGCGTAAAACCCCTTCGAAAGTTTTTCCGGCGGTTTTGGCGTGGTCGGTGCTGCTCCCTGTTGTGCAAATTGCTACCCGCCGCGCCCCCTCTCTGTGTTGACAAATTCAAAGCCAAGCGAAGCGGGTTTGAATTTGTGCCCGAAAAAGGAAGGAGCGAATATGCAGTTTTCCCGGCTCTTTCGGAAACCGTGGAAACGGAATGGAGCGAGTTTCTTTTGAGGGGCGACGCTACCGCGCCGCCCCGTCAGGGATTCAGCGTCCAGGGGTCAGGGATTCAGGGAAGGGAGCGCGGGCGGCAGCCATAGTTCGTGGCCGCATAGCCGCGCTCGTAGTAGGCATGCACAGAGCCAAGCCCGGCGCTGCTGGTGAGGTAGTAGTAGCCGCCACGCCGGGGAAAACGCTCTCCCGCGACGAAGTTGACGTAGTAATAGCCCTCGGTGTTGTCGCCCGAACCTGTCGGGAAAAGACCCAGCTCCTTGACGATGCTCGGAACATAGGGGAGGCGTTCGGCGTGCGCGGTGAGCGTCTTGAACGACTGCCCTTTCGAACCTACGGTCAGGTCGTCGCATTGCGTGTCGAGCTGGATTGCGGTGCCCGTCCAATTCCAATGCAGCGTCCCGGCCGTTCCCGGAGCGACCAGCGTATAGCCGTCGTCGGAGGCGTTCGGAAGGATCGCTTTCCACGCGGCGGAGGTTGCGGAGAGGTCGGCGCTCGGGTCGGCGGCGTTGTTATCTTCGAGGATCTGCAGCTCACAATCCACGATGCGGTAGCCGTACTGCTGCTCCAGGCTGGAACCGATGATATCCGCCAGGTTGCCGGGGTCGTTGCCGAGATACCAGTCCAGCGGGCCGGTGCCGTTGAGCGTGCGATAGCCGGTCTGAGTGTTCGCGTCTTTGCCGGTGTCCTGCGACACGCCCCCGACGAAGTTCAGCTTCTTCCAGTAGGTCGGCGCGATATCCGGCTTCAGCTCGGCGGCGGTGGTGTGCGCGATCAGGCACTCATAGCGCCAGCCCTCATAGCCGCGGACGGCGCCGACGGTCAGCGCCTTGCCGACCTCCCAGGCCGTCGCGTCCTTGTGGCTCTGGCCCCAATAGGTATTACCCTTCGGCACCCAGCCCTCTTTCTGCGCCAGCAGCTTGATAAAGCCGTAGTCGGCCACGGTCATGCCCGTGATGCCGGTGCCCGCCGCTTTCATCCGCGAGAGGCACTGATCCGCGCCGAGGCTTCTTGCAGGCATAATGTTCGGCGCGCTTACGAGAGCGCCGCCGCTGACGCCGTTTTCTCCGGCCTTGTATTTGCCGAGCAAGATATAATCCTGCTCCACGCCGTTGATTATGAACGCGGGATGCGTGCGCTCCGGCAGCCCGGCCACGAGGTCGGAGCTTTTCATCTTCTGGAATTTCACATAGATCCCGGCCACGTTCCCGGCGGCGTCATACTTGACGACGTTGCCGTACTTCTTCGCCAGAAATTCCAGCGGGGAGTTATTCATCGTCCGCGCCTCCCATCATTTCGACGAGCTCCTGGTACTCCTCGACCGTGATCCGGTCGGCCATCAGGAACACATCGAGCTTCTGCAAGGTGGCCTCGCGGTCAAGGTTCCCTTTTTTGAGGCCGTTTTCGATGATGCGCTTCATCAGTTTATAGGTCATGGTGTATTCCTCCAATCTTGAAAGATCGTGTTGAAAACGTCGGTTGATGATCCACCCGGCGAGGCGGGTGGCGAGGGCGCTCATGCGTCGATCAGCGCGACAAGCTCCCTGTACTGCTCCGCCGTGAGACGGTCGGCCGCCAGAAAGGCATCGAGCTTGTCCATGATACCGGCCTTTTTCTCGCCGATGGTTCCCTCTTTCTTTGCGGTGGTGATGATACGGTGCATCAGATTGTAAGCCATTGTTTAGCCCTCCTCTGCTCCCATTTCAAGGAGCGTAATTTCATAAAGCGCTTCGGCCATCAGGTCGTCGTGCTCGTTAAGCTGCGCGCGCAGAGCGCGGAAGGGGGCAAGCTGCGCCTCCTGCTCCTCGCGGCGCTTCCGTTCCCAATACTCCGGGTCGAAATCCGGGGTCTCGGGGCTCAGGATCTCGTTTTCATCCATGGGGTAGTCCTCCTATCGTTCTTGGTTTCCGGTGGCCTCAGCCGCCCAGGGCCTTGACCTTGGCCTCCAGTGCGGCGATTCTCTTTTCCTTGTCCCGAAGCTCCGCTTGTGTCGTCGTGTACAAGAGATTCAGCGCGTGCCGGTCGTGGATCTCGAACTCGTTCAGGCTGGCATAGCCGCTGGCCGCAGTGTTCGCCGCTGCGGCTGCGTTGTTGGCCTTGGTGGCTGCGGTTTCCGCTGCCGCTGCTGCTGCGTTCGCGCGTGCCGCAGCTTCCGTTGCGCCGGACACAAGTTTTTTAGCAAAGGCAATGGCCGCGCCGAGGGTAGGCATATCCATCGCGTCAGCCTCCAATCTGCTTCCATGAACCGTCGAGGTCTTTTGTAGCGATATAGCTCATGTCGGCGGTGTAGGCTGTGCTGCCCGGTGCGAGATAGTCCGGCAGGCTGTTTACTACGCTTGCTTTCTTAATCAGCACGTCGGAGCGGTTTTCATCCTCACTTCTCCCGCCGCCGCTTTTTACGATTTTGAACTCGTCCATCAGCTTTCACCTCCGAGTGCTGCCACCTGGGCTTTCAGGGTCTCGATCTCTGCCTTTGCGCTCCGAAGCTCCGCCTGGCCGATGGTCAGCAGCATATCATACGCAATGCAGATGTGCTGCAGCGCCTCCTCCATGGCATTGAAGTTGGTCGCGCTCTGCGGCGTTCCCTGCTGGATGACCTCGCCCGGTGCGGGGATGTAGGTCTTGCTGCCGTCGCTGTTGACGCTCTCGGTGTAAGTCCGGGGCCTCTCAACAACATGGTCTTTCCAGTTGATCCTTGCGTTATAGGACATGGGTTTTTGCCTCCTCCTTCCTACAGTTTGTCATACGCCCCGGAGCCGCTGGTGTTCTCCACGATCTGAAACAGGCTGAAGCGGCACACATAAAGAATGCCCTCCGTCGCGTCAGCTCGTCGGATGCTAACCGACCGGCTCCCGATGCGGACGCCGTTGTGGTCGTACAGTTCCACGCCCGTAACCGTGATGTTGCCGCTCACGGTATGGTCGATCAGAAAAGTCACTTCCACACGGCCATCGTTCAGAACGGTAGCGTTCTGAATGCTGGCGTTGTACCAGGTGCTCCCCACCTTATAGCGGGCATAGGCGATATCATTCTTGATTTCTTGCCGCTTGGCAGCGAGGTATGCACTATCCAGCGTGAACACATCCGCCATTCTGCTTTTTCCTCCTTCGCTTAGATTTCATCTTGGCCGCACAGCTTGTAGATAATCCGCGCGTAGAGATCTTCTGACCGCGCGGCTTCGATGCCTTTCTTGTCAAGGGCTCCCAGGGTGCTTTCCTGCGGAACCGTGCCCGCTCGCTGCTCCTCTCCCGTGACGGGATATAGGAAGTGATAGGGCGCAGCGTCGCCCGTTACGCCGGATTGCGCCTCGGCGGTTCGGCCGAGGGTGTTGATTTCCGGGCGCGTTCCCGCCACCGGGTAGGGGAAAGTATGGCCGGTCGCCTCCGCCTGCACGGCAGCAGCACCGGTCTTGTCGATATGGGCCAGTGTAGCTTCCAGCGGCCAGCGCCCGGCCCAATTTTCCGGGCCGGTCATGGGGTAGGTGAAGCGCCCGTAAACCTTTCCTTCCGCCGTGATTCCGATAAAGCATTTTTGCCCTATGCGCAGGCTGTCGAGCACACTGCGCACGTTCTTTGCCGTGGCGATGGCCCGGCGCGCCCATGCCTCATTTTCCGGCGTCCACTTGCCGTCTACCGTTACGCGGAAGTGGTAGGGCTCGCCGTCGTAGATCCAGCTTTCTTCAAGGTCGATATCATCGAAATAGCTGCCGATGAACTGATAGACTGCCTGCGGTGTTCCGTACAAGCGGTATAGCGGAATCGCGTCTTTGATCCACCGGCGTTTTGTTTCCACATCGGCGCTGTAGTCATACAGGCAGTTCGTTTCCCAGGCCAGTTCATCAAGCCGCCACTCCGGCATTGTGTCACAGTTCACAAGGCAGTCGAAGCCCTGCTGAACCTTGTCATTCATGTACTGTATCGCCGCCTCGATCGCTTTTGCGAGGGCGTAGCCGTTCTTGTCGTTCAGGATAAATTGCGGCACCCAATCCTCGCAGCGAAATTGAAACATGTCGCCGCCTCCTCAAATGGTTTGGAGCGTGATGCTGCCTGTACACCGTTGCGTCGCGTCGATCTCGGTGTATTTGACCGCTCCGCCGTCAAACGTGCTCCCCTCGCCCCACAGGACGCGCGTAGCGCCCGCCTGGTAAATGACGGCCATCAGACGGTCGGGATTAAAAGCCCTGCCGATTACGCTGTCCTGCCATTCCTGATAGTTCCTGACGGCCTCGGCAATTGCCGTACTGGTGGCACTGCTGCTGTCCGCCCGGTACTGTACGTTGAGTGTATAGGGCACATCAACCGCGCGATGAACAGTAACATTGTCGGTTAGGGGGCGCACATTCTCGGCGGAAAGAGCCTCCTCTACGGCCTGCAAGATGGCCGCTGCACCCGAATTGCTTGCGAGAATCAGGTAGATTCCCACCTCCCCGGCGCCTAAATTCAGTGCCTTGGCGTCCAGAATCTCGCTGCTGACAGCCTTGGCCGCCGCCTCGTACTGGCGCTTCGGCCCGGTTGAGATACTGGCAAGCCCGTATTCGCGGATCCTATCGCGGTAAGTCTCGTCCTCCTCTCGTTCGTTGCCGCCGCTGGCGTCGGACGCCGAAAGGATGCTGTAGATTGCCGAGTTAGTTACAGCCAGTTGCATCTGCACACCGGCAAGCAGGCCGTTCCCGGCGCTTCCCGCGCGCACAGCCTCGACCTCGACCGTTGCCGTCTGTTGATATCCGGTAATGGTGAAGTCCTCCAGCAGTTCATAGTACAGCTCGCCATCGGCGGTCATGGTTGTGCCTGCTTCCAGCGTGCCCGTCTGTCCGGTGGCGTTCGTCGTGATCGTCACGGCCGCGCGGGCCTTTGTTGCTTCAATGCGCGGGCAGCTCCGTTGCTCACCGAGGACGTCCAGATATTCTCCGACCGCGCAGCGCAGCGTCTGCATACACAGACCATTTTCAACACAGGCGAAAGCCTGAACGATAGCCGCCTGTACACCGCGCAGGAGGATTTCTTTTTCGTCGCCCGGATAAAGGATATCTCCACCGGCGGCTACATAGTTAAGTATTATCTGTTCCCATATTTCGTCTACGCTGTAGGTCAGATAATGCAGCTCGGTATTGTCCAAATCAGCGCCTCCTAAAACGGTAATTCAAGAATGACCTTGATGTAGATTTCGCCATTGCCGAGTAGCGTTGCCTCGGCGTCAACTACTTCAACGTCAGGTTCCCACATCATCACTCTGTCAAGCTCCGGCAAGAGCTGTTCCCGAAACTCGTCAATCGGGAGGTCATACAGCGCCGGATCAAAGCCCCGGTATCGGTCGTATGGCACTTCACCCATCTGGCACATCAGCAGATTTTTGGCGTTTTGAAGCGTGCGCATTACAATGTTGCTCTCCTGAAAGTCAATAGGGGACGCAACATTGTCAATTTGATATCTCGCCATAGTGCCTCCTAATTCAGCGGCATATACTTTTTCCCGCCGCCGCCTGAACCAGCTTTGATAGTAACCGGGATCTTGCTTTTAGATGCCGTCTTCGCGGTTGTCACTATTTTTTTTATGGCTGTGAGCGCTTTGGAAACGCCGGTCTTAACGACACTGCTCAAAGTAGACGCAACAGTTGCCGCAGCTGTTGATTTTGCCGGTGCCACCGTCTGCTTTTGAGACTTAGGCGCTGCAGGATATGTGACACTTGGGCTGCTCCCGCCGCTGGCCGGAGCCGCGGGCGGCTGAGCCGTCCAGTCGTCGGGCATCCCGCTCTGTTTCATCTGCATTTGTACATCGCAACAGATCCATGTTCCGTCCCCTGCCAGTTGGACTTTATTAACAGTCGCCTTTACAAGCTTCAGTCGATAAGGCACCAGCTTTTTCCTGGCGATATAAAAATAATCCTCCTGCCCCCAGGTGGCATAGCTGACGAGCGTAGTAGCAAGGTCGCGCACATCGCTTCCGAGACGCGCGTCCAGATGCACAGACAGGCTGACCTCGGTAGGCTGCCTGGCTACGTTCTCCACATACTTTATGCTGTCATTCGTCACATCCTTGGTCTCTACGCTGCCCTCAACAGTCAAGCCGTCGAAGCTGCGAACAGTTCCGCTTGAGACGAGAAAAGTCAGGCTCGACCAGCGGCCGATCTCGGCCATATGTAATCACTCCTTCCACGGCGCCTTTGCTGGCATATAGGTATTTCCGCTTGTGTTCTCCACGATTTCCACAATTGGAAGAGCCAAAACCTCTCCACCGGTGAAAACCGGTTTTCTGCATAAGGAGGGATTCGCATTCAGCAGGTCGGCAGCATAGGCCTCTTCCCCGTAAAGTGTGAGAGCCACGCTGTCGAAGGTCTCCCCTGCGCTACATAGATAGACCTGTCCTGTCAGATTCATGAGTAAACCTCCATCGCGTCGCGCAGTTTCTTCTCTTCCCACCACTTTTCCAGCCGCTTCTTGTCCTCACGTAGCGACAAATCAACGCCCCGCGCGTCCGCCGCGTTTATCACAGGGCTGTAGACAAGGGTAGTTGTGTTGTTCGCGTTTGCGTTCATACCGCCGAAGCGGCTGAGAAGATCAGGCCAGGTAAAGCCAGATGCCGCGCGGGCTGCGTTCAGCAGCGCCGCCGTGTTCTCGCTGTGTTCCTCCGGGATGGCCCATTCCGGCCCGGCCTCGCCGAAGGTCGATGCTGTTGTAGCACGTCCGCCCTCAGCAAACAGTCGGCGGCCTGAGATATTAAGCGTAATCGTCCGGCCCTGATAGCTTCGGATGATGCTCTCCAACTGTGCGGGATTGCCCGTCACATTTTCGCGGAGCGTCTGCCCGTCCTCGTCCATGATCGTCATGTGAAGATCGGTCGCGTCGCCGCTGACGTACTGGAGCAGCGTTTGTCCGTCCTCGGCGTCGATGGTCGCGGAGAGCTGCCCGGTGTCGCCGTTCACGCTCACCTCTACGCCCTGATCTTGCAGGGCCTCCATCGCGTCAGTCCCCTCGACATAGGGCGTGATCGGTATAGAAATCGGGTTGATCTGCCCCTCAATAGCGGCGGTGTCAACTTCCGGGATAACAGAGACACGATAGGCTTCGGCTTGCTCTCCCGTCATCCCATACATTACTTGCCATGCGGCATAGGCATTTCGCCACCCGCTGTATTCTGAGGCAAGTTTACTTCCGTTGCCGAAGTCAGCAAGGATGGCGTCGAAATCATAGATGCCGGCAAGCCGTTGAACCATGTTACGGACTTCGACTGCCTCATTCCCTCGCACAGCATTCCACGCACGGTCGAGCTCGCTCATAGCGGCGCTGCCGGTCGAAGCGCGGCCAAGCGTGTCGAAGAACATGCCGACAATCCCATCGTCGCCGCCGAGAATGTCCACAGTACGCCGCGCTGCATCCGCTGAATAATCGGAAGTGTAACCGCTGAATACGGCTTCTGCCGCGCTGCGATTGACCGCACTGTAAATGTGGTCGTTCTGGCCGGTCGTGTGGAAATCACCCGTCCATCCAGCTATATCCCATGGCGCGCGCCCGGTCTGCGTAATCTGCTCGAAACCATTGATAAGCTGCTCTGCTGCGTACATTTGGTAGAGACGGTTAGCCATCGCCTGATTGCCGCTGTCCTCGTAATACGCAATGCGTTCTCCAACAGCCTGTTCTCCGCCCATGCTGTCGATCCAGAAGCCCATCATTTTGCCGAGCTGGGAGCGGTCAGTGCCAGATGTAAAGAAACCGGATTGCCCGGCATAGGCGCTTTTCCCCAGCTCGCTTGTTATCATAGAGAGGGCTGTGTCGCCGGCCAGTTCTCCACTGAGGTACGCTCCGGCAATCCCGGACAGCCATTCGTAATTTGCACCCTGGGCGCTCTGCCGGATTTGGCTGTCCCATAGCGTAAACAAGAAATCGTCGTAGGCAGCCTCCGTCTGTGTCCGCTGCGCGGCGTAGCGCTGATCTGCCGCGGCCAGCGTAGCCTCGTCAGCGCCGCGATATTGCAGACGATAGCGCTCTGACAGGTATCTGTCTTCCTGATCTGCCAGAATAGCGTCACGCTCTGCTGCCGCGCTCTGAGCCAGCTCCTGGACTTCATCAAGGCTCGCCGTTTGCGCCTGATGCAGCCATTTTTGCATCTTGACGTATTCTTCTTCGCTCTGCGCTTCAGCCGTTGCACGCGCAACGGCGTCGTTATAGCTCTGCGCAAAGGAGAGAATCTGTTGATACTCTTCCGGACTGATTTCACCGTCGGCAAAGGCGCTGGTCATGGCGTTACGCAAGCCCTCGCTGATCCCTTCGGCCTGTGCTATCGCGTCCTCATACGCCTGATTGGTCAGCTCGATGATCTGCTGATAGGCCGGGTCGTATTCGGCGGTGCCGTCGCCGCCGAAAAGCGTCTGCCAATAGCTTATGCTGGCCTCTGTGCTGTTGGTGATCGCCTCCTGAACGGCGGTAAACATGTCCGTGCCGAGCTGCGTCAGCTTCGCCTTGTCGGTTTCTGTGAGCTGCGCGTGCGTCAGCATATCCGTCAGCAGCGTACCGCTGAAAGTGCTGCTTGCAGTCTCGTAGCTCTGCACAGCCTCGTTCATGGCCTGCGTGAAGCTGTCAACCTGGCTGTAAGCCTCCCGGAAGCCCTCGCCGATGTTGCCGATGTGCTCCGCGAGGGCCGCGCTGTCCAGCTCCATGCTGCCGAACTGCTCCGCAAAGCGGCTGTCACTCAGGTCTTTCAGGGCGACAGCTAATGCCGTCAGTGCCGTCAGGCCGAGCGCCGCCGCGCCGATGGGCGTCATGGCGAGACCGATCAGGCGGAATGCCGCGCCCGCCACAAG
>CACXDT010000117.1 GCA_902766405.1 Oscillospiraceae bacterium | reverse complement strand
CGCCGTTTTTCTCGCCGCTTGCGCGGCAACCGAAAAACATGGCGAATTATACCATAAGTCCTTCGGCCTTATGGTATAATAATAAAATCGTGGAATAAAAAAAGCGATCATTGTCGATACAGGGAGAGTTTTGCCCATGAAAAAAAACCTGCGCTCCGCGCTGGCGCTGCTGCTGTGCTGCGCTGCGGCGCTGCTGAGCTGCTGCACCTCGCGTGAACAGTATCAAAGCATGGCCGGCGATCCGCCGATCAGCACGGTCTCACCCGTCACCGGGGCAGGCAGCGGTCAGAGCGCCTCCGTTCCGATCACGGCGGCCACGGGCGCGCCGGCGGACACCAATACTGCGACGGTCGGCAGCGCGCCGCTCGTGCGCATTGATTCTACGCTGCGCATCAGTGAGGTCATGTCCTCGAACAAGGGCACCGTTGCCGTGGACGGTCTTTTCCCCGACTGGGTGGAGCTGACGAACACCGGCACCGCGCCGCTGAACCTGAGCAACGTTCGCATGCGCTGCGACGATGTGAGCTGTGCCCTGCCCGCGACCGAGCTGGCCCCCGGCGGCTTTCTGCTGCTCTGGTGCGACGGCAGCGGCAGCGACAGCTTCCACGCCCCGTTCACGCTCGATAAAAAAGGCTGCACGCTGACGCTTGAGAACAACGCCGGGGTGCTCGACCAGGCGGCGGTTCCGGCTCTCTCAGCCGATCAGAGCGCCGTACGGCAGGCGGACGGAAGCTTTGCCGCGACGAGCTTTTCGACGCCGGGCTATGCCAACGACGCGACCGGCTACGAGCTCTTCCAGCGCACGCTCGGCAGCCCCGCCCCGCTGCAGATCTACGAGGCTGTCGTGTATAACCAGTGGTATCTGCGCCAGAGCGACTATTACGACTTCATCGAGCTGAAAAACGTGTCGCCGAACGCCGTGGCGCTCAGCGACTACTACCTGTCCGATAAGGGCAGCGACCGTGCCATGTACCGCCTGCCCGAGCGCACACTGGAGCCGGGCGGCATCTTCGTGGTCTACTGCACCGGCAGCGGCGAGGTCAGTCTCAACGGTGCGGGCGCCCCGTTTGGCCTGTCCGCCGACACCGAGCAGCTCTTCCTCTCCTACGCCGACGGTACGCTGGTCGACTACGCCTGCCTGCACGATATCCCCTATCACGGCAGTATGGGCCGGCTCGATGGGCAGAACGGCTATTTTCTGTTCGATACCCCCACCCCCGCCGAGAATAACGCCAACGGCTGCCGCTCGATCGCGGCGGCCCCGGTTCCCTCCCAGGCGGACGGCGTGTACAACGGCGTCGAGCTGCTGACCGTCTCCCTCTCGGCCGAGGGTGAGATCCGCTATACGACCGACGGCAGCCTGCCGACACGCGACAGCGAGCTCTATACCGCGCCGCTGACGCTCTCGAAGACCTCGGTGATCCGCGCCGTCACCTACCGCGACGGCTTTCTGCCGAGCGAGCCGACCGATCTGAGCTATATCATCAATGAAAACCACACGCTGCCTGTCGTCAGTCTGGTCGGCACGCCGAGCGAGCTGATCTCGCGCATGTACAACAATCCCAGTCAGGAGATCGAGGTGCTGGGCTCGGTAGCGCTGTTTGAAGAGGGCGGCAGCTTCCACAAGAGCTGCGGCATCAAGCTGCACGGCGCCACCTCGAAGTTTGCACAGTCGAAAAAGTCCTTCAAGCTGTGCTTCCGCGACCGCTACGACGGCGCGCTGGACTACGACCTGTTTGGAAACGGCGTAACGCACTTCGCCTCGATTTTGCTGCGCGCCGCGCAGGAGAGCACCTATTCGACGCTGATGCGCGACAATCTGGCCCACCAGCTGGCGATTCAGACCTTCCCGAAGCTGCCCGCCCAGGACTACAAGTATTCGGTGCTGTACATCAACGGCCAGTACTGGGGTGTCTATAACATCCGTGAGGCCCACTCCGCCACCCACTACGCCGAGCACTACGGCTATGACGAGGACACCGTGACCCAGTGGAAAGAGAAATGGGACGGCGCCGGCCCGATGGCCGAGATTCTGAGCTTTGCGCTCAGCCACAATCTTGCCAACGAGGACAACTATGCCAAGGTGGCCAAGCGGCTGCATCTCGACAGCATCATCGGCTGGACGATCATGGAGGCATACACCGGCAACTTCGACTCGAACCCGCCGAACATGCGTTTCTACTACTCGACGGCCGACCAAAAGATGGCTTACGCCCTGGCCGATCTCGATCTGGGTATGTTCTCCTACGACATCTTCGACACGCCGATGAACGGCCCGGTCTCGGACGGGACGCGCGTGTCGTACAACTACAACAAGCTTGTCAGCGCCCTGATGAAGAACAAGGGCTTTCAGCTGGAGATGGCCAAACAGCTCTCGGCGGCGCTCAAGGGCCCGATGTCGAATGAAAATGTGCTTGCGCTGATCGACAAGCTGGCCGATGAGCTCCGGCCGGAGATCGCGCGCGACCGCCAGCGCTGGCGCATCGGCGGTGACAGCGATACCGTGGACTACTGGGAGCACGGCTATCAGATGGTCGACTATATGCGTGATTTCGTCTCGCGCAAGGAGGGCCGCGCCCAGTACGTCGTCAACAGCTTCATCTCACACAGCGGTCTCACCAGCGACGAGATTCAGGAGTATTTCTCCGACTGGAGAAGCTAATACCTGTTCAGTCCCTTACGGGACTAAACAGGTAGAGGGGAAGCACCCCGCTGCGCGCACTCGGCTTGCGTGGGACGCCTCGCACACTTGCGGGGCGAGAAGAGTTTTTTCCGAGGCGCATGTCCCCGGAAAAAACATATTTGAAATTAGTTTTTCGCCTTCCGAGGCGAAAAATCAGAGGCGTTCCCCCTCTGAACTCTCCCTCATAGGGGATCGACTGAACAAGTACCGCCACAGAATTTATCAAATAATCGGAAAAGAGAAAAAGAGTTTGGATCTTGTCTTTGTTCTTAACAGCGCGCTGCTGGGTGTGGGATTGGCAATGGACGCGTTTTCGGTGTCCTGCTGTAACGGTCTGGCCGAGCCGGGCATGAAGTGGCGACGCATGGCCGGTATCGCTGGTGTTTACGCGTGGTTTCAGTTCATGATGCCGTTGATCGGCTGGCTCTGTGTCCACACGGTCGCCGAAACCTTCACGGCTTTTCAGGCCTTCATCCCCTGGATCGCACTGTTGTTGCTGCTGTGGCTCGGCGGCAATATGCTGCGCGACGGTCTGCGCGGCGGCGAGAGCGAGGAGATCCGTTCGCTGAGCTTCTCCGCGCTGCTCATGCAGGGCGTCGCCACCTCGATCGACGCGCTGTCAGTCGGCTTTACGATCGCCGAGTATGATGGAAAAACGGCGCTGATCGCCTGTCTCATCATCGCCTCCGTGACCTTTGTCATCTGCGTCGGCGGTCTGCTGATCGGCCGCAGGGTCGGCAACCGTCTCGCCGGAAAGGCCTCGATCCTCGGCGGCGCGATCCTGATCCTGATCGGACTCGAGATCTTCTTCAAAGGGATCTGATCGCCGGCAACACACAGAAGATGCTCCCCCCGACGACCTGAATATGAGCTTATCATGGAAAGTCCGGTGCAACTGCCGGACTTTCTTTTTATTTTTTGGCGTCAAAAGTTAGTGTAAATGTGAAAGCAGGCGTCAAAAAGTGTACTTTTTGATGCCTGCTTTTTGTTACCCATTGGCTGATATGCCTTCCCCTCGCGGGTATTGTAGTCCTGCATTGCCGCGCGTATCCACCGCTGCCTTACAACTTACCCCTTGCCTCTCCCGCGGCGGGGAGAGGTGTCACGAAGTGGCGGAGAGGGGCCGCATGTCCAACGCCGCATAGGATGTATTAAGGCAACACCGCATAATAGGAAAACAAGGGGCTGTCTCAAAATAGGCGGCAGTTGGTATAAACGGCACTAAGCCCAATACGACCGTAGGGGCTGGCGTCCTCGACAGCCCGG
>CACXDT010000116.1 GCA_902766405.1 Oscillospiraceae bacterium | reverse complement strand
TATGCGCCTGGATCGGCTCCATGGTATAGTCCAGGGCCAGCACCGTATCCTGATCGTGCAGCAAGACGGAGACAGAGAAGCAGACATCGCCCGTCATAGCGTCCTTGTATGGCGCGGAGACATAGGTGCGGTAGCGCTTTGCGCCCTTGTACCAGTCGCGCTCCGTGGCCACATAATCGGCAGGCATGTCGAAATCCGGAATGATGGCCCAGCCGGTCCCGGCCATATAGACATTGAAGCAGCCGTCCACCTCTTCCAGAACCTCTGCCTTGTGGGAGTAGACAAAGCGCCGGATCTCCTCCTGATCGCCCAGATACGGCTGCGCCGAGATGGCAAGGCGCATGGCAAGCTGTTCGGCGTCCCTGATGGTCGATTCAAGTTCTCCGCTGATGCTCTCCAGATGATAGCGCCCCGCGCTGCGCGTCAGGTCAGAGGTCAGGCGAAACACCTGCCAGATATCCAGCAGCAGTACGGCAACCAGTGCCGCCGCGATCAGCAGGACGGTCAGCGTGGATTTGCTTTTCGTTTTCATGATCAGGTACCTCCGCGTTTTGCCGAAGCACATTTTATCTATTTTATTATAGGAGCTTTGCTTTAGGATTTGTATTGTACGAAGGTGCAAGTTTTCACGTTTTTTCTTGCTGACGCTCTGGAGCAAAGATCGTAATTTCTGATAAATTATCATTTATATTTAACTGTATTTTTTCATTCCTCGCGGCATATAATAATGAAAGACACCGGACAGGGGCTTTTACAGCTTCCGTCCGGTGCTTCTTTATTGGTTTGTGTCGCCCACCTCTTGGAGAACGTCAGGCTGTCTCCAGATTGCTCAATTTGAATATGTCCTGCTCCGCGATCTCGTTCAGGATTTCCGTATCCATCAGAAGCAGGAAGGCGTCCAGCAGTTCCGGGTCGAACTGTGTGCCGCGCCCGCGGAGCATCTCACCCCGGATCGTCTCCGGGGGCAGGCCCTTGCGGTAAATTCGGTCAGAGCGCATGGCATCGTATGCGTCGGCAATCGCTACCGTGCGGGCGTGGAGCGGAATCTCATCTCCCTTGAGTCGGTCGGGATAGCCTCTGCCGTCATAGCGCTCATGGTGATGTCGGGCAACCTGGGCCGCTTCCTGAAGGCTGCCGGATTGATTCAGGATCTCATCGCCGATCGTCGTGTGGGATTTGATGACGGCAAACTCCTCGTCCGTCAGACGTCCCGGCTTGTTCAGGACAAGATCGGGCACCCCGATTTTGCCGATGTCATGCAGCAGCCCCTCCACGCCCAGGACTTGAATTTCCTCCTCACTCCAGCCCAGGCTCCGGGCCAGCGCCATGGAATAGCGGGAAACCCGGAAGGAGTGGCCGTTTGTGTATTTATCCTTTGCGTCGATCGTCACGGCGAGGGTCTGGACGATCTCCCGTGTCAATGTCTCCAGCTTGTCCGCTCTCTCCTTTGCGACCTTTGTCTGCTTCTCCACCTCGCGGCTCAGCTCCTCCTGGTAGCTCTGCTCCAGCAGGGAAACACGATGGTACTGCGCCATGGCGATCGCGGTAAAAATCGTCAGGCTTGCAAACAGCAGCGGGAAGCGGGCCATAAAAGCGTCCGTGTAATACATGGACATGCGCGCTTTGAGCGGGGTGTAGAACACGACAAAATACAGCAGCGTGTAGTACGCCGACAGCAGGATGCCATATTTGACGCTCACAAAATAGCACATCCCGATGGGCAGCAGAATCGACCAGAGCATGGCCGTCCCCTCGGCCAGACCGAAGAAGGTATAGATCGTGAACACGATCGCGCAGAAAACTGTGGGAATGACGGCAGCAGCCTCACGGTTTTTCAGCGGCCCTGCGCAAATCCAACACCCCAGCCCGCCGAGAAAGGTATTGACGGCGGCGACGGTCATGATCGTTTCGCCCTTCGCCATGTCATACACGGTCAGCCCCAGACCCAGTATTGCCGTGACGATGCTGACAGCCACAAGCGCGCGGAGGTTTTCTTCAAGCCTCTTCCCGGTGTATATGGAACGGTTGAGCATACGCCATTCCTGTTTCATCTTTTCGATCATATCCGGTTCCTTTCCCAATTAATACGAGTCAAAAACATATCTTGCATGGAGCGGAGGTACAATCAGATGCTTGTATCGCCCAGCTCGCGTGCCTGTGCGATGGCCTCGGCGCGGGTCGTGACGCCGAGCTTCTGGTAGATCTCCCCGGCATAGTATTTGACCGTGCGCTCGGAGATACCGAGAAGCGCGCCGATCTTCGCGTTGGAGTAGCCCGCTATGAGCAGGGAATATACGGCATACTCCCGGTCGGTGAAGACGGGCCTTGTCCCGCTGGGCTTCATGTAATGGGGGCAGCGGGCCGCCTGCTGCCGTGTCAGATTCAAAACGCCCTGCTCCCACGGGCCTGTCGGCAGCTCAAGCTCTGTGAGCATGTCGAGAATGCCCATGCCCTCGTCCGCGATCACGCGGGCAAGCCGGTAGCGTTTGGCAAGCTCCATCGCCGCCGTCAGCTCCGCCCGCCAGTCACCGCGCCCGCTGCGCCGGTCGATCATGGCCTGCAGCATGTGGAGCTGGATGCGCATATACGGTCGGTCATAGGCTTCAAAATACTGCTTGAGCTGCGCCGTGAGAAGCCGCGTCCTGTCAAACTTCCCTGTGATAATATACAGCCGCAGCTTTAACAGATACTTGTAGCGGTCCAGAATGATAAAATCGCGCGTTTCGTCCGGCGCGGCGGTTTCCAGCCACGAAAGCGCCTCCTGCGTTTCCCCGCGCATAAGCAGCAGCGTCAGGCGGTGTACCGTCAGGTTTTCGCGCAGCCTGAGCGGCGCGTCGTCCGGCAGCGTTTTCAGCAGATTCCCGATGAGCCCCAGGGCCTCGGGCAGATTTCCCTCCGCGGTCAGAATCCGGCTCTGGATGCCGACGGCTGCACAGCGCATTTCCAGATCGTCACCCACCCGGCTCAGACCCGACAGCACCTTCTCCATCGCAAGGACATACTCGCCCGTGAGATTGCTCTCCAGCTCACACTCGCCGATCGCAATATCGCCCATGCCGCTGCCGCCGCGCCCCAGCGCCATTTCCACCGGGGTTTTCGCAAGGCGGTAGATGTTCCAGCCGTGGGGATTCCAGCGGCAAAAGTCCTTGCCGCCGTTCATCAGGCTCACGCTGTTGCCCGCAACATTGAAGCCGCTGCGCCAGGAGGCCGACTGCGTAAGGCTTTTGAGCTTCGCCGTCGCAACCAGCGTTTGCAGAAGGTTCCGCGTCCCGCGCCACGAAAGGCCGATATCGAGGTAGGCAACTGCTTCCTCCGCCGCCCGGTATCTTCCATCACGGGGCGATGTGTTTTTGAGGAAGCGCTTCAGTTCCTGATACCAGCGTGCGCTTTCCTCCGGTCTGCCCTGGAGGCTCTCGATCATGCACATGCCCTTCATCAGCTCCGGCGAGGAGAGGATCGTTTCCTCCGGCAGCACGGCATAGGCCTTGCGCAGCAGGACATAATCGCCGTTTGCGGGGCGAAGCTGTGTATCCCGGATCAGCAGATCCCGGATTTTTGGGGTATCATTCAAGCGCAGATAACAGGCGATCGCCTCCGGAATCTGGCCCGATAGCTCATAGTAAAGCGCCGCGCGGCTGTACTGCCCGTCAATATAATCGGAGGTGTACAGATTCTTCATCTCATAAAAAAGCGCTTCCCGCATGATGGGAATGAAGGAATAGCTGTGCGCCCCGTCTTTCAGGAAAGCCCAGGAGTTGTCTTCGATGCGCTCAAGCATGGCGGGCGCGTCCGTGCGCCCCGTCACAATGCGGGCCATATCCTCGGTAAAGCGTTCAAAGGGTGAAAGATTATAGAGGAAGATGCGCTCCTGCTCCGGATAGCC
This sequence comes from Oscillospiraceae bacterium, assembly GCA_902766405.1. Classification (GTDB taxonomy): domain Bacteria; phylum Bacillota; class Clostridia; order Oscillospirales; family Oscillospiraceae; genus Limivicinus. The sequence continues at coordinate 899 of CACXDT010000116.1, read as the reverse complement.
CAGCACAACATCGTGGATCATCAGGCGCTTGATTTCCTCATAGGTCTGCGCCCAGACCGTGCGGACGGATTTCTCCGGCTCCTTTGCCATTTGCTGTGCCGCCGCCTGCAGCGCAAAGGGTGAGCCCCAGCTGGCGTTCATCAGATAATCCAGGTCTTGGGGCAGGAGCTGAAGCCCATAGTCCAGCAAAAGCTGCTCCGCTTCGTCACGGTTGAACATGACGAAATCTTTATCCAGTACCGCCGCGCGGCCCTTCATCATGAGCGTGCGCAGGCAGGCGGGCTTTTTCGCTCTCCCTGCCAGAACAGCGCGCTGGGTACGCGGCAGATTTTCCAGAAACGCGGTCAGTGCTTCCTCGGTATCGAAGTTTGGAAACTGCTGCATATCGTCGATCAGCAGCACAGCGTTGGGGTTCCGGAACGCTTTGGCGGTAAAGGCGCTCCAATCATCCTTTTTCGCATGAAAGCGAAGCACCGGCCCGGTCAGACTGTCGGCCAACTGATCGAGCAGAACCGTTTTTCCACTGTAAAAGAATGAGGACAGATACACGATCTGATAATCGCCCAGCAGTTCCCGCAGGTGTTTCACCTTTTCCGGTCTGCCGACCAAATGTGCCTGTGCCATGCCGCACCCCCCAAATAAAAGGTTTAAGGTGTATTATATCATAAGCCCGGAGGGCTTATGATATAATTCGTCATGTTTTTCGGTTGCCGCGCGAGCGGCGAGAAAAACGACGTAAAAATCAAATATAATAAGCGCATCTGCGCTTATTATAACATGTGTTTTTTGAGATTTGTATTGTACCAAAGTACAGTAAGGTAAATTCTGTGCCGGAAAAAGTTGACCTTACCGCTGCCGCCCGGTGCGGCTGCGTTTTTTACCTTGATTCCGATAACAAT
>CACXDT010000115.1 GCA_902766405.1 Oscillospiraceae bacterium | reverse complement strand
TGAATCCATCCCCGAAGGGGATACCTCCATTTTTCAGTTTTCAGTTTTCATTATTCATTATTCATTTCCGGTTTATCCGGGTTAGGGGTGTATGCTTTGTCTTTTGTAAAACGGATCGCAGCGCTGCTGCTCGGCGCGCTGCTGCTCGGCGCGGCGGGGCAGGCATGGGCGCTCGATGAGGAACGGACGGGCACGCCTTATGGCGAGATCGTCTACCTCCGGCCATCGCTGGCGGAGCTGCAAGGCGCCGTGGATGCGCTCGAGGAAGCGCTCGATCGCAACGAGAGCCTGGATGAGCTTGAGCGGCTGCTCGATAAGATCAGCACGGCCTACGATGAATTCGATACGATGTACACGCTCGCGGATATCGAAAACTGCCGGGATCTCGGCGATACGTACTGGCAGCGGGAGCTTGCCTGGTACGGCGACAACTCCGGCACGGTGCAGCAGCTCCTCGACGAGGCCCACAGCGCCTGCGCGCAGAGCGCGCGCAGCGGGGAGCTGGAGCAAGACTACTTCTGGCCCGGCTTTTCAGAGGAATACGGCGGCGACAGCGAATCGCTGTACACCGACGAGCTGATCGCGCTGATGCAGGAGGAGAGCCGCCTTCTGAGCGAGTACCGCGCCCTGCTGGCCGACGCGACGGTCAACCTCGGCAGCGGCGAGGTGAATTACAGGCAGGCCGCAGCCTCGCTCGAAGGCGATGCGCTGCTCCGCGCTGAGGAATTATACCACAGCAAGTATCATGAACCGTTTGCCGGACTGTATCTCAGCCTGCTGCGCGTGCGGCAGCAGCAGGCCGGGGCGCTCGGCTATGCGGGCTACGCCGACATGGCCTATGACTACACCTACGAGCGGGATTATACAGCCGCTCAGGCGGACGCCTATCTGCGGAGCATCCGGGAAGAGCTGGTTCCGGTCTACCGCACGGTGATGGCGCGCGACCCTTACGCGGACGTGTACTACGATCTCGTGGACGAGGACACGCTGCTGGAGTTCCTCGGCACAGTGGCCGCGGCCATCGGCGGCACGGCACAGGAGGCCTGCGACTTCATGCTGCGCTATCGGCTGTACGATATCAGCCCCGGCAGCGGAAAGGCGGATCTGAGCTTTCAGGTTTATCTGAGCGCCTATGACGAGCCCTATGTGTTTATGAACCCCTATGGGGACAGCGAGGACATTCTGACGCTCTGCCACGAATTTGGGCATTTCACCGACGCCTATTGCAACCACAGCGCACTCGAGAGCACCGACCTCGCCGAGGTCTATTCCCAGGCCTCGGAATATCTGTCACTGTGCGCGCTCAGCGACGTTCTGCCGGGGGAGGAACTGGAAAACCTGCTGCGTCTCAAGCTGCTCGACACGCTGGAGCTCTACGTCCAGCAGGGCGCGTGGGCCGCGTTCGAGAGCGCCGTCTATGCGGCCGATCCCGACACGCTGAACTCTGACGCGCTCAAGGCGCTGAGTCTGCGCGTCTGCCAGGATTACGGTCTGTGCGCGGACGGGCAGGAGGACGATTATGCCACGCTGTGGATGGATGTCCCCCACCTGTTCGAGCAGCCGCTGTATATCATCTCCTATCCGGTGTCCAACGACCTGGCGCTGCAGGTCTACGCGCTGGAGTGCGAGCAGCAGGGTCAGGGCAAGACACAGTATCTCGAGATGCTCGAACGTTTTGACGAGAGCAGCGGCGAGGTCATCTTCGGTATCACGGAGCTCATCGACCGCTATGGCTTTGAAAGCCCCTTCGCCGATGGACACGCGGCCAAAACCGCCCGCCTGCTCGCCGAGGCTCTGGTCGGTGCTTCGTAGTTGCGAAGCGCTGGCAAAAAAGACAGACCATGCCGCCTCCGGCGTGGCCTGTCTGAGTACTTACCGTATTATTATATATAAAATGACGAAAAGAAGTCAAATATAATACGCTTAAAATATTTAAATTGGAAGAAATGACAAAAACAGCTGCCAATCTTTGGGCAGCATTGCCTCTTGTCAGCAAATCAAATCTATGGTAATATACAGCCAGAGAGAAAAAGAAACACAAACTAAGGTCTTCCAAACGATGACATAGATCGTAAGGCAGCACGGAGGATCCCGCTCCGGGCTGGAGGATCTTGAAGCCGACCGGGAATGTTCACCGACAGTTCAGACGATCTCACCTGATGAGAGTACCGGCACAGCAAGTGTACGAGCTTCAAAGAGGACAAGATCGGTGAGTGGATTCCATCAGCGGCCAGACAGATTCAAATCTGAAGAAAGAGAGGTAAACAAAGGATGTTAGATACCAAGAACTTCAAATGACCCTCAACTGTAGTCCGAAGAAAAACACGAAGGAAACAGTTGAGGGTCATTGCTTTATATATCGTCTGTCGGCACCCGGGAGGGTGCTTTTTTGCTGCCCAAAAGCGGTTAGATCGAAACTCCTGTAGGATAGATGGCCAAATATGTGTTGATACTTGCTCATAATTTTGCTATAATACAATTGAGAATTGTATGAATGAGAGGAAGTGTGCAGTATGCCAAGCATTCGCCCCATTTCTGATCTGCGCAACAGCGCCAATGAGATTTCTGATTATTGCCGCCATACACGGGAACCGGTCTATATCACCCGCAACGGAACCGGAGACATGGTCGTTCTCAATCACGAGGAATATGAACGTCAGCTTGCGCTGATCGATCTCTATGGAAAGCTGGCCATTGCAGAGCAGCAGATCGCGGACGGCGCGGAGGGCGAGGATTTTGCCCAATTCGCCCGTCAGCTGCGGGAGACTGTCCATGGAAACCTATGAGATCCGGATCTATCCGGCGGCAAAGCAGGATTTGATGGATATCGTTGAATACCTCAATACCCTCTCCCCTACCGCCGCAATGCGGATCTATGATAAGATCACGGCCGAGATCCTGAGCCTTTCTCAAATGCCGGAGCGCTGCCCGCGGCCTCGTGATCTGACCCTTGCCGCAAAAGGCTACCGTTGTCTGATTGTGGAGAAGTATCTGGTTTTCTATGTTGTGTCGCATAATACCGTTCAGATTCGACGGATCCTTTATGGGCGCAGGAACTATCAGCAATTATTGTGAGTCAACAGCCTTCTAAAATTTACGTAAATCGGTTAACATAAGATAATAACCGTCGAGGTATATCGCATGGACAAAAAGATAAGCACCCGCCTTGCGGCGCTGCTGCTCGCCCTGCTGGCACTCAGCGGCTGCAGCCGACAGCGAACAGCGCCGCCGGACAATGTCACCCCGGACATATCGGAGACCGCGGCCGCGCCCGCTGCGCCGCAGACCGCCGCCGAGAGCGCCCCGGAGGTCCGGCTGCCGGACAACGGGAACTATGAAGAGGTTCTCATCACGGCCGACAACTGGCGGCAGTATTTTGAGATCGTCGAGCTGCCGATGACGGTCAAGAACAGCTTTGAGGAGATCGACGAGATCAAACAGTACTACTGCGTCGTTCTGCGCGACGAGTACGCCGCGCGCATGCGCTATCACGTGGGCTGGAGCGTCACCTTCACCTTCACCTTCCCCATCGACATCGAGACGCTGGATTTCAAGCCCGACTCCTTCCGGTATTTCCACACCGACGACCACATCTTCGCCACCGAGGCCACCCGCGACGCGGTGTTTGACTGCAACGCGCTCGGTAAGGACGCCTGGGGGCAGGAGCTGGACATCTATCTGCTGACGCACTCGGCAGACTATCAGAACGCCTTTTTCCAGGGCACGGCCAGCTACGCCTACGACGTGTGGCAGGGCTTCTATATCGACATTGATCAGGTGCGGCTCGAGAGCGTCAGCGGCTCACTGCAGCTGAACCCGTGGTAAGGAGGATGCGGAAATGATCCTTACATCCGTTCTTGTTGGCGCCGTATGGGGTCTGCTGGCCTGCGCCGTCAATTACTGTCTGCTGAGATCCGCTGTGAAGAAAAGCACCGCCAACGCCGTATCGAACGCCAGCCTTGCGCGCGTGGCTGTAGACGCCGCGGCCCTTGGTGTCGTCTTTCTGCTGCGAAACACCCTGCCGATCGACTTTGCCGCCGCGATCCTGTCGACCGCTGTTGTGCTGTCGCTCGGCGGCATTGTTTCGGCGTTTCTGCTGGTGAAAAAGCATTAAGTAAACGCTGATTAATACGCCTTCGGCATCTGACGGCAAATCATTCGCCATATCTGCGTTACAAAAACTTGAAATACACAATACGACTCGCT
>CACXDT010000114.1 GCA_902766405.1 Oscillospiraceae bacterium | reverse complement strand
TGTCGGGGGCATCCGGGTTGTCGGGGGCATCCGGGCTGTCGGGGGCCTCCGGATTCTCGGGGTTCTCCGGGTTCTCGGGGTTCTCCGGATTCTCGGGGTCCTCCGGATTCTCGGGGTTCTCCGGATTCTCGGGGTTCTCCGGATTCTCGGCTGACTCCGAGGTCTCGGTAGGCTCGGGATTTTCGCTGGGTTCAGAATCATCGGGGGATTCCGTTTCGTCCAGTGCTGCACGGAACTCCTGATAGAGAATCTCGTCCCGGTCGAGCTCAGCTATGGCAGATTCATAAATGCTGTTAATGGCGTCAAAGGCCTGTTTTCCGGTCTGAAACAGCTCCTCACCCTGCTGCAGCTGATCCCGGGCACTCAGCAGCTGCGCGTAGGCCGGGCCAATCTGCCTGCGGCCGAGCTTGATGCCGGCCTTCGTGGCCGTATAGGTGGCAAGATCCATGCGGTAATTGGCATTGTCTCCGGTATAGCTGTCCTCCTGCTCGGGCAGGGCCTCCGCCTGGCGGCGATACTCGTCTGCGCCCTCGTCCAGTTCTGCGCGCAGCGTGCGCGCCTCGGCAAGCGTCTCGTCCAGCCGGTCGAGGTCATAGGCGGCCTCGGCGGTCTCACGCTCATTTTTGCCCAGACTCAATCCGCCGGCCGCCGCTGAAATCAGACACAGAATGGCGAGAAATACGGCGAGCATCCGGCTCAGGGCGGGGATGCGCATAGGCATCACCTCGTTTCCATACGATCTTCTTCTCAGTATACAGGATAAATATGAATAATCCAAGTATGTTTTGTGGATTTTTTCACTTGGCACGCGAGGATAAATCGTGTAAACTGTAGCAGATGGAAGAAAGGATAAAACGACAATGAAACTGTCATTTGCGCCCATGGAGGGCATCACCGGCGCGGATTTCCGCCGCCTGCACGCGCAGATGTTCGGCGGCGCCGACTGCTATTTCGCCCCGTTTATCGCGCCGGACCCCAGCGGACAGCTCAAGGTCAGCCGGCTGCGGGATCTGCTGCCGGAGAATAACGAGGGCTTGCCGCTTGTACCGCAGATCCTGGCAAACAGCAGCGACGCCTTTCTCGAGACCGCGCGGCAGCTGCAGCAGCTCGGCTATGGGGAGGTCAACCTGAATGTCGGATGTCCCTCGGGAACGGTCGTTTCCAAGCACAAGGGCGCCGCGCTGCTCGCCGAGCCGGACGCGCTGCGGCGGCTGCTGGACGGAATCTTTGCGGGCACGCCGCTGCCTGTCTCGGTCAAGACGCGGCTCGGCTTTCTATCGACCGACGAATTCCCGGCCGTACTCGAGATCTATAATGACTATCCGATCGCCGAGCTGACGGTCCACGCGCGCGACCGCGCGGGGCAGTATAAGAGTGTGCCGGACCGCGAAATGTATCTTTGGGCGCTTGCGCACAGCCGTGCGCCGGTGTGCTATAACGGGAATCTGTTCCGCCCGGAGAATCTCGCCGGCCTCGGAGCGACTGAGCGCTTCATGCTGGGGCGCGGCGCGGTCATGAATCCGGCGCTCTTTCGCGAGCTCCGCGGCGGTCAGCCGCTGGAGCGGGAAGAGCTGCGCGAGTATGCCGCCGCCCTGCGCGAAACCAGCCGCGAGCGTCTGAGCAGCGCCCACACGCTCTCGTGGCTCAAGGAGCTGTGGTACTACTGGAAATGGCTGTTCCCGGACGAAAAAAAGCTGCTGAAGGCCATTTTCAAGGCCAGAACACTCGAGAATTACCTCCAGGCCGAGTCAGCCATATTCACATACGGCAGCTTCGTACCGGACGGCCGCTTTTATGGATAACTCATCTACTGCTCACCAATCACTAAACACGATTCACTTTATTCTCGTTCCCTCTTGAAAAATGGTCTTGTATCTTGTACAATAATAAACAGCTATCATTGGCGGAAGAATTGTGAAATTATACGATTCCCCGACAATACATAAGGGAGGATTCCTATGAAGGACAAGCAGAAGAGAGTCAGACTTCTGGACATTGTCGGCGTGGCCTGCGGCGCGTTTCTCGTGCTGGTGCTGATTATCAACGCCGTGCTCGGCGCAATGCCGAAGACCGCCGGGGCAAAGGCCGGCGTTCCGGCCACGGCGCAGAAGCTCACGGGCACGGCCCAGGGCCGCAACGATGTGATTGAAGTTTCTGTTACCGCGGACGAGAGCAAGATCTATTCTCTCGCGGTCGATAAGCACGCTGAGACCGAGGGCATCGGTTCTCTGGCCGTGGACGAGCTGCCCACCAGGATTTACGAGGCCAACAGCCTGGCCGTCGACGCCACATCCGGCGCGACGATCACCTCCAAGGCCATCATCGAGGCCGTGGCGGACGCGCTGACAAGCGGCGGCATCGATCCGACCGCGTTCGGCTATGTCGCGCCTGTCGCGCCGACGCCGGTTCCGACGGTGGACCCGAGCGCCATTCCCGCCGATGCGCAGACACTGACCGGCTCGGCCATGGGCAAGATCGGCGATGTCACGGTTGAGGTCGTCGCTACCGCCGACAAGATCTATTCTGTCGCTGTCACCGGCCACACGGAGACCGAGGGGATCGGCACGATGGCTGTCGACGCGCTGCCCGGAGAGATCGTGGTCAAGAACAGTCTGGCCGTCGACGGCGTGTGCGGGGCCACCGTTACCTCCGACGCGATCAAGGCTGCCGCGGCGAGCGCACTGACGGACGGCGGCATCGACCCGGACGCGTTTGGCTACAGCGCCCCCGCTGCCGCGGAGAGCGTCGCTGCAACTGAGGCCCCCGCTGCGACCCAGACCCCCGCTGAGGCTTCGGCTCCGGCTGTTGAAGTTCCCGAGGGCGCCAAGCTCCTGACCGGCACAGCCGCCGGCCGCAACGGCGATGTGACCGTCGAGGTTGTTGCCGATAACGAGCATATCTACTCTGTGTCTGTCACCTCTCACAGCGAGACCGAGGGCATCGGCTCGCTGGCCGTGGACGCGCTGCCAGGTGCGATCGTGGCGCAGCAGAATGTCGACGTGGATGGCATCAGCTCGGCCACCGTCACCTCCACCGCCATCAAGGACGCGGTCAAGATCGCGCTCGAGAGCGGCGGCATCACCGCCGCGGTCTTCGACGGCTCCAACGCCGCGGAGACCGAGCCTGTGGAGCTCGTCACCGAATATGATGTCGACGTGGTCGTCGTCGGCGCCGGCGGCGCCGGTATGACCGCGGCCATCGAGGCCCATGACGCCGGCTGCACGGTCGTCGTGCTCGAAAGCCAGGGTGTGCCTGGCGGGAACTCTGTCCGGTCGACCGGCGGCATGAACGCAGCCCCAACCGTCTGGCAGAACCAGAATGCGTTCAATGCCGGCGCGGCTGTCGAGAAGACCCTCGCCTCGGCCGACGCCTATGCCGAGACCGACCCCGGCGCCGAGCGCATCCATGAGCTCGCCGGGATCGTCAAGGCCCAGTGGAGCGACTACCAGGAGAACGGAACCGGCTACTTCGACTCTGAGGAGCTCTTCCAGCTCGATACCCTGCTGGGCGGCCACGGCCTGAATGACGCCAGCCTTGTCGAGCGCCTCGTGAAGAACAGCGACAACGCGATCGACTGGCTTGCCACGATCGGCGCGGAGCTCCACAATGTCGGCCAGTTCGGCGGCGCTTCCGTCATGCGCATCCACCGCCCGGTCGATGAAAACGGGAAGACACTCTCTGTCGGCGCCTATCTCGTGCCGATCCTGCAAAAGAACGTCACAAACCGCGGCATCACGCTGCTGACGAACACCACTGCTACCGAGATCCTGATGGCCGACGGCACCGCCATCGGCGTCAGGGCTGTCGATGCCGACGGCAACGAGATCACCGTGAATGCCAAGGCCGTCGTTCTGGCTGCCGGCGGCTTCGGCGGCAACAACGACATGGTCGCCGAGTACCGCCCCGATTTCAAGGGCTTCTACACCACCAACGCTCCCGGCATCCAGGGCCAGGGCATCCAGATGGCCCAGGCTGTCGGCGCGGACGTGGTCGACATGGAGCAGATCCAGCTGCACCCGACCGTCCATATTGAGAACGGCGACGCCAGCCTGATCACCGAGGGCCTGCGCGGCGACGGCGCGATCGTCGTCAACCAGGAGGGTCTGCGCTTCTATAACGAGCTGCTGCCCCGCGACGCCGCCTCAGCGGCCGAGTTCGCCCAGACCGGCGGCTACGGCTGGGAAATCGTCGACAGCCGCATGTACGACGCCTCCACGGTCATCCAGGGCTACGTCAAGCGCGGCCTGGCTGCTGTCGGCAACACCTATGAGGAGCTGGCCGAGGCCATGGGTCTCGACGATCCCGCTGTATTTGCCGAGACGATGGAGAAGTGGAACTCCTATGTCAAGGCGCAGGAGGATCCCGACTGCGGCCGCACGAGCTTTGCCAATCCGCTCGATCAGGCGCCGTTCTACGGCATCAAGGTTCAGCCTGCCGTGCACCATACGATGGGCGGCGTGAAGATCAATGCCAAAGCCCAGGTCATCAACACCGAGGGCAAGGTTATCCCCGGACTCTTCGCCTGCGGTGAGGTTACCGGCGGCATCCACGGCGGCAACCGTCTCGGCGGCAACGCTGTGGCTGACTTTGTGATCTTTGGCCGCATTGCCGGCACGCAGGCCGCCGCCTTTACCCGTTGATGCATCAAAATCAATGAAATTTGGGCCGCCCCGCAAGGGGCGGCCCATGTCATGTAAACCAGGGAAGAGAGCTATGGAATCATAGCTCCGCGCAAAAAAATCAAAGATTTGAAATTGATACTGATATCTGATAGAAAGGTCGGGAATGATTTCCGAGACAGAATTGTGTCAGGCAAGGCGAAGCCCGCAGAGCATAATGGACAT
>CACXDT010000113.1 GCA_902766405.1 Oscillospiraceae bacterium | reverse complement strand
GCCAACGCCGTCACGCGCTTCTGCCTGTGGCTGGTGCAGGGAATGCCGATGGTGGTGCTGCTGATGATACTCTATTATGTGATCTTCGGCTCGGTAGCCATCAGCGGCATAGCGGTGGCGGTGATCGGCTTCACGCTCACCTTCGGCGCGGCGGTGTTCGGTATGCTGAAAATGGGCGTCGGCACCATCGACCGGGGTCAGTACGAGGCTGCCTATGCCCTGGGACACACCAACCGGCACACCTTCTTTAAGATCATCCTGCCTCAGGCCATCCCGCATGTGCTGCCGGCCTATCAGGGCGAGATCGTGGGACTCATCAAGGCCACGGCCATCGTGGGCTATATCGCGGTGCAGGATCTGACAAAGATGGGCGACATCGTGCGCAGCCGCACCTATGAGGCCTTTTTCCCGCTGATCGCCATCACGGTGATCTACTTTGTGCTGGAGGGTCTGCTCGGCTTTGCCGTCAGTCGGATCCGCATCAGCCTCGACCCCAAGAAACGGAAACCTGAGACGATCCTGAAGGGAGTGAACACGCATGATTAAGATCGAGCATCTGAGAAAGGAATACCCCAACGTCACCCCTTTGAAGGATGTCAGCGTGGAAATCCACGACGGGGACGTCATCAGTGTGATCGGCCCCTCGGGCACCGGCAAGAGCACGCTGCTGCGCTGCATCAACCAGATGGAAAAGCCCACGTCCGGCCGGGTGTGGGTGGACGGTGTGGAGATCACCGATAAGAAGAACGACATCAACAAGGTGCGCCGGAAGATGGGCATGGTGTTCCAGAGCTTCAACCTGTTCGGGCACCTGACGGTGATTGAAAACATCATGCTCTCGCCCATGGATCTGTTGGGCAAGAGCAAGCAGGAGGCCTATGACGAGGGCATGCGGCTGCTGCGCACCGTGGGTCTGGCCGAAAAGGCGCTGAACTACCCGGACGAGCTCTCCGGCGGACAAAAGCAGCGCATCGCCATCGCCCGGACGCTGGCCATGGATCCGGACATCATCCTGCTCGACGAGCCCACCAGCGCCCTCGACCCCACGATGGTGGGCGAGGTGCAGGCGGTCATCCGCGACCTGGCCAAAACCGGCAAGACGATGATGATCGTCACCCACGAGATGAACTTCGCCCGGGCCATCTCCAACCGCGTGTTCTATATGGACGAGGGCGGCATCTACGAGGACGGCAGCCCGGAGCAGATCTTCGAGCATCCCCAGCGCGAGAACACCCGGCGCTTCATCAAGAAGCTGAAGGTGCTGGAGTTGAATATCGCCAGCCGCGACTACGACTTCCTGGGCATGGCGGGCGAGATCGAGACCTGGTGCAACAAAAACCAGGTCGCGCCGAAGCTCAAAAACCGTGTCCAGCTGGTGTTTGAGGAGACCATGGAGCAGCTGATGCCGGCGCTGCAAAGCCCGTGCGTCCAGGCGGTCTGCGAGTATTCCGAGCAGACCGAGCAGGCGGAGTGGACGCTTTCCTACGGCGGCGCGCGCTATGACGTGACCGCCTCCGGTGACGACCTGGCCTTCTCCGTGCTCAGAGGCGTGACGGACGCGATGGCGTATTCCTGGCAGGAGGGCGATCCGCTGCCCAACCGGCTGCGCCTGACCGTCAAGCGCGTGTGAGAAGCTAAGGTACCTGTTCCATCTCCGTCAAAGGAACTGAACAGGTACGAGCGCCCCCAGGTGAGAGCTTTTTCTTTCTTTGCGCTTGCAATTCTGCCCGAAATCGTTTATTCTATAGACAGGGTACTGACGTACCAAATTACAATAAGGAGAGTAAATCAACATGAGCAAGAAACTGATTTCTGTGCTCCTGGTGCTGATGCTGGTCTTCACCATGAGCGCGACCGCTCTGGCCAACGAGTATTCCAATCTGGTGCCCGCGGTCAAGACCGTACCGAACGACTATACCGGCAAGATCATTATCCTGCACTCCAACGATGTCCACGGCGCTCTCACCGGCTACGCCTCGATGACTGCGCTGAAGAATGAGTTCCTGGCCGCCGGGGCCAGCGATGTACTGCTGGTGGACGCGGGCGACTTCAGCCAGGGAACTCCCTATGTCAGCATGTCCAAGGGCGAGGCGGCCATCGACATGATGAACGCCGCTGGCTACGATGTGGTGACGCTGGGCAACCATGAGTTCGATTTCGGCTATGCCCAGCTGATGGAGAACCTGAAAAAGGCTGAATTCAGCACGATCTGCTGCAACGTCTATCTGGCAGAGACCGGCGAGCCCATCCTGCCCGCCTCCACCGTGATCGACACGCAGGCCGGCGTGAAGCTCGGCTTCGTCGGTGTCGAGACCCCTGAGACCGCCACCAAGGTTAACCCCGGCCTAATCACCGAGATCGACTTTGCCAAGTTTGAGCAGCTGTATGAGGCTACCCAGACCGCCGTGGACGAGATTCGCGACGACTGCGACCTGGTGATCGGCCTGACCCACCTGGGCATGGAGCCGGAGGGCGCCCTTAACGGCTACCGCTCCGCAGACCTGCTGGATCATGTGACGGGCATCGACTTCGTGGTCGACGGCCACGCCCACTATGTGATGACCAGCACCCTGGACGGCAAGCCGATCCAGTCGACCGGCACCAGATTCGCCTACATCGGCGTGGTGGTGATCGACGCCGAGAGCAAGACCGTTGAAGATCATTTCCTGCTGGACGCCTCCAATCTGCCCAAGGACGAGGAAGTGGCTGCCAAGGCCGAGGAGATCATGAGCAGCGTGGACGAGGTCTACGGCAGTCCCTTTGCCATCTCTGAAGTGACGCTTGTCGGCGACAAGCCCAACGTCCGCACCCATGAGACCAACCTGGGCGACCTCGTCACCGACGCTATGGTGTGGATGGCGGTCAAGGAGGGCGGCATCGACCAGGTGGAGCGCAGCCATGTGGTTGGCATCACCAACGGCGGCGGCATCCGCGTCACCCTCGAGCCCGGTGAGATCTCCATGTCCGATGTCAACACCGTGATGCCCTTCGGCAATACCGTGACTGTGATTTATGTTACCGGCGCAGAGCTGCTCGAGGCTCTGGAGGCCTCCACCTTCTGCACGCCCGAGACCATCGGCGGCTATCCCCAGACCAGCGGTATCGAGTGGACCCTGGATACCACTGTGGAATACGACAAGGGCGATGTGTACACCCTCAACGGCAAGGAGAGCAGCTATTTCGCGCCCGCCTCGATCCGCCGCGTGACCATCACCGCCATCAACGGCGAGCCCTTCGATCCCGAGGCCACCTATGCCGTGGTGACCAACAACTTCCTGGCCGCCGGCGGCGACACCTATAACGTGTTCAACCGCGCCTTCGTGGAAGGCTCCGGCTTTGATACCAGCATTCCGCTGGACGAGGCCGTGATGGAGTACGTCACCACCGAGCTGGAGGGCGTCATCTCCGCCGACAGGTACGGTGAGCCCAACGGCTCCCAGACCCAGATCCTCGCCGAAGAGGCCGAGGAAGCGCCGGCCGCATAAACGCAATAGCGAACAAAAATCGGGCTGTGAGGCTCAGGCATTTCAAGCATGCCCGGACTTCACAGCTCCAGTTTTTCACACCGGTAAACGAAATGGATCATTGCGTTTACGGTATTGCCATGTTTTTCGCTTGCCCCGTCAGGTGCGGGAAAAGAAAAAGTCGGTCGAATCCGTGCAGCTGAACGCAATCGTGCGGTCAGGACAAAAATGTGCCATTGATTTGACAGTATGGAACATTTCGTTGAAAAGCTCGCAAAGTAATGATATAATAGCAACCAAATCGATAGATGTTTTTTCGATCAGGGAACATCGGCAATCGGCAGCGCCGGCCCTCTTTCCCAATGCTTTCCTCTGCGGCAAGCCCGGCCCAGGGGGAATGAGCGCGGCATGCGGCCCTTATGGAAAGGACAGACTATCGGATTTCCATGCCAGACTCATTTCTTTTTGAGCAGGGCTGCATATTTCATACTGATATCTGATAGAAAGGTCGGGAATGATTTCCGAGACAGAATTGTGTCAGGCAAGGCGAAGCCCGCAGAGCATAATGGACAT
>CACXDT010000112.1 GCA_902766405.1 Oscillospiraceae bacterium | reverse complement strand
TTACTCAAGCACACTGCCGAGGACGCGTACGCCGGCACATTCGGTCAGCCGAAGCTCTTCATTGAGTGTCGGGAAGCGCGTTGTGTCGAAGCTCTCGAAGAAGATCACGCCGTCCGCCTCGGCCAGCTTCAAGCGTTCATGAATGTCGATCAGATCAGGTACAACGGTAAATTCCGCACCGGGAAGGCGCTCCTTCAGAGCAGCGGCCAGAGCCTGCTTGTCCGCTTCAGAGGCCGAACCGGAGATCAGCAGCTTTTGAAGCTCACCGGCGTAGAGCCGCAGGTTGCCGGCGGTCAGATCGTAGACCGCGGCACTGTCACGCTCCTCCACCAGCATCCGGTCACTGCGCCGCAGCCAGCGGTCAAAGAAACCGCGGCGGCGGTAGACGGCGCTGGGAGCCGAACGAAACGCACCGAGCGGGAGCAGGCGGTAGTGCTGGCGAAACCGGATCTCGGTCAGCGGACGTTCAGAGAACAGGTAGCGCAGACAGAGCAGCAGACCGTAAGCCAAAAACAGCGCCACGCCGACAATAACGCCCCTCTTGACGCCGTCCTTCAGTGCCGCAGACTGTGCGCTGCCGGCCGAGGCGGCGGGGATACCGATCGCGGAGAGCCGCGAGGCATACTCGTTGCGCAGATACGGCAAATCGCTGTAGCTCAGTCGGCGCTCGAGCTGAGCGTCCATCAGTGCGCTGTCGCTCTGTACGGTGAGGGTGCGGTTGAATACGGTGACCGTGTGTGGCGCTATGCTCTGGTTCATCTGAGGCTGAAGAGCGTCCAGCTGGGCGAGAACGGTATCCATCAGCTGCCCGGCGAGACCGGTGTCTGCTGCAATCACATGCAACTCCAGCACAGAGGATAGAATATCCTGTGTTTCCTCCACGGAACCGTAGATCAACGGGTAGCTAAAACCCATGTAGCGGCGAATACGGTCTTGGATATAGACACTGTCTTCGGATGTGCTTTGTCCGCCGATGGAGACGGAGATCAGCTCGCGCAGGTAAGCTCCACTTGTAGAAAGAGACGCGGCCAACTCGTCGAGATAGGAGCCGTTGAGCAGGGCGCTGCGGTAGGCGAGCAGCAGGTTGCCGGCTGCGGTCAGGTCACCGGTGTCACTCGGCAGGATGACTACAGTCGCTGTCTCTGTGGCGACGGCGTTGGGGTCGATCTGCATCAGAAGAGAGTTTTCAAGATCATAGGTGAGCTTCCATTGTTTCCGGTCGATCGCACTGACAACATTGGCCTGGCGCCCATAGGCAATGATGCTGTACGCCTCAGGACTCAGCGCTTCGCCGCTGTTTGCTTTGGCGAGGTATTCCTCGTAGCTGTGTGACAGAAGCTCACGGTTGCGGAGCTCATTGCGGTAGGTGGATGAGCCCTCGAGCAAACCGAACAGCAGTCCGCCCACCAATACCAGGATCAGCGCGCTGCGCCAGTGCTGGAAGCAGTAGACCAGCATATCCTTCACATTATAGGCCAGCTCGTCCCGCGGAACGACGGTTTTCGACGGTGTGGCGTTCATAAACAGTTGCTCCTTATTCGAGAGGAATTTTGTGTAAATCTATGCTATCACAGAAAGAGTGGAATTGCAAGCAGGATTCATACACTGAAAAATGGCGTTGTCTCATCATTCAACGAATCCCTGTTTTTGATTCACAGAGCACATTGCAAAACATTGTCAATTGTGCTATGATATGGATACCATTTATTTTTTATATTTCGTCCACGTGGGACGGAAGGGAGACTGCCATGGGAAACATACAGGGACTTGGCGATATGGTACGCGATCAGTTGGAGCAGCAGTACACCCTGCGGAAAAAAGAGCTCGGCGCAGACGCCCGTCTCTCCAAATCCGGCATGGTGTTCGAGACCGAGGTCTATGAGATTGCCGCGCTCGGGCATTTCTGCATTCTGCGCATGAATGCGTTCTGGGGTCTGATGAAAATGGAGACCGCGGTGCTCGCGGTGTCAAACCGGGATGTGCCGCTGTTCAATCTCGACTGGGTGCGCGCCATGGGGAAGGAAACACAGATCATCGAGCTGTACAACACGCAGCTTGCCCCCTGTCCGGACACTGCGTTGGCCGAATTTGACAGTCTTCGTCGGCGTGATAACGATCTGCCCGACACGACTCCGTCCGCGCACTGGTATGACGCGATCCTCTACCCCTGCTCCTACCACAAGGTCGGGCGAAAAATCAGCGATCGCCTGCACGCCGCCGCGCGCGATTATACCGCGCTCTACCTCCGTCAGCTGGCCGACGCGCCGGTCTGCGACAGCGCAGCCAAGCAGGAGAAAACGCGCGCCTTTGCCGAGCGTCTCTTTGCCGAGGGGGGCCCGGCCGTCGATCAGGTGACAAAGCTCTTCGGCGCAGAGGTGGCGAAACGCCTGATATTGCGGCATATGTACGGTGTGGACGAATAACACATTTTCATTGAAAGTGAGGCAACTGAATGAGCAGCTTCAAGGATCTGCGCATCGTGGACAATTTCTACCAGACCAGTTCATACTTCCCCATGCCCACGGTCATGATCTCCACCCTGGCCGAGGACGGCAGCACCTCGGTTGGCTCGTATTCCCTCTGCTTCCCCTACTACATTGCGGGAAAGGGCTATTACGCCATGGTGCTCGAGGCGCGCAATTCCTCCAACACCGCGCAGCATCTGCTGGCCGGGCGCAAGCAGGTCGCGATCAACTTCATGCCCGAGGGCCGCGGCTATCACAAGAAAATCGTCGCCCAGGGCTGGCCCGGCGACACGCCGGCAGAGAAGATGAAGAACTTCGGCTTTACGCTCGAGGACGGACTGTGCATCAAGGAGGACCCCTCCACGCCGCGCCCGCAGGTCGTGGCCGAGGCCTACCAGGTGATGGAATGCACCTGGATGAGCGATCTTGAAAACGCCGATGAGGACATCGGCCGCCAGCTCGTCGACGGCTGCTATCCCCCACCCTACAAAAACTTCAACGGCATCACGACCCAGTACGGCGCGCACTTTATCCTGCGCATCGACAAGATGCTGATGAAGCCCAAATTCTATGACAACATTATCAACGGCGTCAAGGGCCGTCTCTGGCCGAACGTCCTGGTATGCCACGGCTACCGCGACAGTAAGAACTTCTGGTTCGCGAAGACTCCGCGCCTGGTGCCCGAACTTCTGCCGATCCGCAACGCGACGCTCTCGTCCGTGCGCTACGCGGCCGACCGCACCGACCCCAACGTGCACTTTACCGACGACGCGCTCGAGAAGCTGCTGAACGTGCCGCGCATCTTCCTGCCGACCGTTTTGAAGGGCTGCGTGGCCTGGGCCAAGGAGAACGGTGTGACCGAGATCACGGGGCGCGAGATGGACATCATCAACGACAAGCGCGCCAAGGAAAAGGGCAAAACCAAGTAAGCGGGGTGAGGCGCCGTGTACGAGTTTTCTGTTCTGATGGGTCTCACGGACTATGTCCCGGTGGCCCTGTTCGCTGTCAGCATGGTGCTGATGCAGCGTGATCTGTATAACAAAATGCCCAAGTACGCCTTCGCGTGCTTCGCGGCCGGCACGATCAATATTTTCATCGCCGGTTTTATGATGGCCACCTGGAAGCTCCTCTACGCCGCCGGTCTCTGTGATTTTCACGTACTGAACACGATGTTCATGCCTGCGCAGTCACTCGGCTTTCTGCTGGCGGGACTCGGCATTATCCTGATGTTCACGCCGCGGAAAAAAACCGCTCTTTCCGTGGCTCCGCCGATTTTCACCGGTACGCTGCTGTTCATCCCGATGATGGTGCTCGGTCTCGCTGCGATCTGCAGCTGCCTGAGCATCCTCGCCGCGAAGCTGAAGAAAAAAGCGCTGATCGTCGTGTTCGTTCTCTGCTTCGTGTGCTACATGGGGATGGGCTATCTCGCTTCCCGCGACAGCAGCTCTGCCGCGATGAACTGGATCGAGCAGGGCGTCAACACGGTCGGGCAGCTCCTGCTGCTCATCGGCGTGAGCGGTCTGCACCGCGCCGGTCTGCGCGACTATGCGCTGTCTTAAATATGTATTTTATTTTTAAGAAAGAAGGTATTTATCATGTATCCATCCTGGTATTTCTGGCTCCTCTTCGGTCTCGCGATGGTGGTCAGCTCCATCGGCTTCAAGAACTACGTCTGGTTCATCTCCCTCGGCTACGGCTTTTCGATTGCCGCCGCGGGCGTGCTGATGCTGATCCTCTTCGGCAAGACCCTGACAGTCGGCACTGTACTGTGCTGTGCTGTGTGATCTTCTTCCTCTATGGTTGCCGTCTGGGCGGCTACCTCGCCTACCGTGAGCTCAAGAGCAGCTCCTACAAGAAGAACATGGTCGGCGAAATCAAGGACGGCAAGACCGTGCCCATGGGCGTCAAGCTGGCCATCTGGATCACCTGCGCCCTGCTCTACGCCACGCAGGTCTCCCCGGTGTTCTACCGTATGTTCAACACCGCGAAGGACAACGCCCTCGTCTTCATCGGCGCCGTGGTCATGGTCTGCGGCATCACGCTGGAGTCCGCGGCCGACATCCAGAAGAACAAGGCCAAGAAGGTCAACCCCCGCCGCTTCGTGGACA
>CACXDT010000111.1 GCA_902766405.1 Oscillospiraceae bacterium | reverse complement strand
TTGCCCAACATTTTATGCGAAATGTTCATTTTGATGCGCGGGCGGCTAATAGCCGCCCCTACGATTGAATCCGCAATTTCAGACTTTCTTCACAGCTTCAATGAAGAGCGTTCATACAAACACGCAGGCGGAAATGCGGGGCGCCGCTGCCAGTGGCAGAGGAAGGTGCCCCGCATTTTCCGCAGCCGCGCCATTGGCGGGCCGTCGCGTAAGCAGGCCCGGGAATGGCATTCGCGGCAAGGTGGATGCGTCCATCCTCCGATAAGGAGGTGGTTCTTATGCGGATTACTTTCCATATCAAGAAGTGGACGATCACAATTAAAGTGCCATCATCAGACCCTACGCCCAAATTTTCTCAGGATTCACTCTCGCCTTAATTTGCGGTATTGCCTTAGAAAAAACGCCGGGCTGAAACGACTTTGTAACCGACTGAATATGCAAAAAAAGGCGGGGAAAGAGATGAATCCTGATAGAAAATGCGAATACCGGCAATTATTGCTGAAATATGTAACTTTTTTGCCAATCCGATCGGGCAAAGTGGGCGGCGAAGAAAAAATTGAAAAAATATTTTCTGTAACAACTTGACATCTCGACGTAACAATTGTAGAATAGCAACAGTATCCCTATCATCGTATCGGTGGGGCAGGCCGCTTGGCGGCGGGTCCCACAAAGGAGGTTCTTCTATGAACAGGAAATGGAAGCCCTTGCTGGCCGCTGTGTTGACGGTCGTGATGCTCGCTTCTCTCTCGGCCTGCGCCAACCGCGATCAGATGCAGCAGCAGTTGGTCGAGTCGACAGCGGCTGCGGCGGTTCCGACAGCCGAACCGACAGCCGAGCCCGTGGCGCAGCCTCTGACGCCTACGCCTGTGCCCGAGGCCACAACGCAGCCGACACCGGTGCCGACACCGGTGCCGACACCGGAGCCGACAGCCGAGCCGACACCGGCCCCTCAGGCCGGCACGGCCAGAGTGGACGGGATCGGCGTCACCGTGAAAACGCTCAATCGCGGCGATGAGGTCACGATCAGCGGCGAGCAGGACAAATACTATATTGTTGCGATGGACGACGGCAGCGTGCTGGTGGAAAAGGACATGATCCGTCTCAGCACCGAGCACGATCCCGCCGAGACGAACGCCTATGCCAACACCGAGACGAGGCTCTTTGACAACCCCTATCTCGAGGGCACGCCCATCGCCACCATCAGCCGCAACACACAGGTTACGGTTGTCGACACCTTCGGCGGCCGCAGTCTGGTGCGCTTTGGCGATCAGACGGGCTTTATGAAGGCTGACGATCTCGGCCCCGGCTATCAGGGAAACTACTACTATAATGGCGGCAGCGCCACCGGCCAGGACGGCGGCGACATCACGCTCGGCGCTGTCATGGGTGTCAGGGGCCATTACGTGGCTCTGGCGGCCGCGGGCTTCCCCAAGTCCGGCAAGATCCTGGCCGATGGAACCGAGGCCTATTCCCGCTTCCTCAAGGCCGGCGAGACGGTCACGGTCGTCGAGATCGACCCGGGTAAGGACAAGGACAAAATCGAGGGCGATGAAAAATGCATCCTCTCTGAGAATGGCCTGACAGGCTCTGTGCCGCGCTGGGAAGTGATCCTTGACGGCGATGAGGACTATCAGGAGTGGACGGGCTATTCCGATGTCAACAGCGAGCTCTTCGACAACTACCGGCTGCTCGGCAAGCCGATCCAGACGCTGCGTCTCAACAGCGAGCTGAAGATCGTCTATGCCACGCAGGATGTGTTGGTTGTCAAAACCGATACCGGCTACGCGTATATCGCACAGGAAGACGTGAGCGAGAGACCCACGGTATATTCCGGCGGTGGCGGCGGTGGCGGAGAGGCCGACTGGACGCCCCCGGTGCTGTGATGCGTATGCCGCTTTGAAAGGAGAAGAAGAATATGAAACAGAAAATGACAAAGCTGCTGTCCCTGGCGCTGCTGGTCGCCATGGTGCTGAGTCTCTGCGTCCCCGTTGCCTATGCAGGGGGGGAAGATCTGCCGGCGAGAAGCGACGTTGTCGGCGGCGAGCTGACCAGCGTCAACCTGACGACGACCGGCGCGGCGGGCAGCTATCAGATCGCCACCGCCGGGCTGGAGCCCTATAACCCCAGCTTCGCCGTGACGTCGAGCCCGGCATGGATCACGGTGAGCAGCACCGGTCTGGTCGAGGCTTCCCACAGCGCGATCGAGCACGAGACGGGTTCTTTGCGCGCGGTCGCCAGCCATAATGACGAGGTGACGGTCAGCTACGGAAACGGCACCGATACCAAGTCCTTCAAGGTGACCTTCACCGTCAGGGATAACGATGCCGTTGTCCTCAACAGCGCGCTCGATGCGCTCGCAGGCGCGGCCTCGGGCGGCGGCAGCGATGGACTGCTGAATCTGCTCAAGTATATTGCGGGCAATTATACGCTTGGCGCTGAGAACGATCTGGACAAGGTGCTGATCACCAAGTCCGGCAGCGGCGCGGCCATGAGCGATCTCGCCGTCAGGGCCAGCGGGCTCTCGGGCGTGACGGCCGGTGAGATCGGTGCGAGCGAACTGAAGGTCAACCTTGGCGACTATGTCGGCACACTGGTCTATGGCAGTGCCGCGGACTGCAAGGTGGAATCCGTCTCGCAGATCAACGAGGAGACCAACCGTCAAAAACAGATCAACGATGAGCGCACGCGTCTGACGACCGCGGCCTCGGGCAGCACGGAGCATGAAAAGCTGGAAAACGTGCTCAAGGCCATGGCTGAAAAGAATTATACTGTTGATGCCTCTGTCACCGACGGGGATGAGCTGCTGCTCCAGAAGAAGGGCAGCCTGGATGCCATCAAGTCATTGCTCGATAGCCTTGTGACAGGTATCACCGGCTGCACGACCGACAGCAACGGCCTGGTTGTCCGCATGACGGAGAGCAGCGTCACGTATATCGGCGCCATGGTCAGCGGCAATGTCTCCGCCACCAAGGTCGAGGAGGAGTCTGCATCTACCCGCGATGCCGGAGAGCTTTTTGTCGCTGCAAGCGGCAAGGGGTACAAGGTACCGGACGGCTATAAGACCGAGTATGCGATCGATCTCTCCGGATTCAACAACGCCACCTACGAGCTTGCGGCCGACAGCTGGGTATCGGTTTCGTCGGACGGCCTGCTCACACCCAAGGAGCACGGTCTCATGATGGCTGAAGACGGACTCCACGCGATCGAGAGTCACAGCGAGACAGTTACCGTCAGATCCGGCGAGAAGAGCTTCAATGTCAATGTGAAGGTCACCGATTACTACGCCCAGCAGTATAATATCGAGCTCCAGAAGCTGATCAACGAAATCAGTGCCGCCGGCGCCAACAGTGACAAGGTCAGGAAGGCCCTGGAGTACATGGCGACGAACTACAGCAACGATTCCACGGTCAACGCCTGTGACGAGATCATTATGGGCAAGAAGGGCAGCGGCCAGGGCACGCAGAACCTGCTGGTCAGTGTGCTCAAGGCCTGCGGCGTGACTGTCAAGCCCGGCACCGTCGACAGCAATATTCTGCATATCTATCTGACGATCGCCCCCGAAAACTACGAGGGCACCATCACCTTCACCGCGGCCACACCGCGCCCCTATAAGCTCGAGCAGAAGGACTTCGTGGTCGATGGCTCGGCCATCATCGGCTATCTCAGCAATGCGGCCGTGCTGAGCTTCCCCTCCACGGTCAACGGCAACGCCATCACCACGCTGGGTAAGCCCGGCGAGGATGCCAACACGTTCTGGAACACCAATACCGTCAGCGAGATCACGATCCCCGCTTCGATCACGACGGTCAACCCCTCGATCTTCAGCGGCTACACGTCTCTCAAGAAAATCAACGTGGATTCCGCTAACGCAAGCTACAGCTCCAAGGACGGCGCGCTCTACTCCAAGGACGGCTCGAAGCTGATCGCGATCCCCTCGGGCGGCACTCCCGTCGCGCTGCCGAGCGGTCTGAAGGCCATCAATGCCAATGCCATTCCCGGCGGCCTCTATGGCAGCATCGTGCTTCCCCAGAGCGTCACGACGCTGGAGAATAATGCCATCGGCGGCTGCGAGATCCTCTTCATCCCCGACTCTGTCACCACGATTTCCAAGACCGCATTTGCGAACGTCACGGATGTTGTCGTTGTGACCGGCTCTGCGGCTGAGACCTTCTGCAAGGATAACGGCATCTCCTGCCATAGCGTGACCAAGGCAGCGTACAGCAGCTATACCTCCAAGGTGAGTCCGGGCACCAGCTATCTTGTGGCAGTCCAGCCCCAGGACCGTACGGCCGCTGTCGATAAGGAGGCTGTCTTCACGGCGGATATCCTTGGTCAGCACCCCATCATGCGCTGGCAGTTCAGCACCGACGGTAAGACCTGGAAGTACACGGACGATTATACGGCAGTCTACAGTGTGACAGCCGAGGGCAAGCTCACGTTTACTGTGGCGCAGGACATGGACGGTTATCAGTTCCGTGCAGTCGCCGGCGATATCATCACCAATGCCGCCACGCTGACCGTGGCCGCCGATCTCGGCGAATCCGAGTCGCTGGAGCTCGGCGATAAGGGCTATGACATGAGCCGTCTGGCCGCCAAGGTCGGCGGCGCGGAGATGTGCCGCAACGGCGTTGGCGTGAATCCCAGTGAGTCGGTCAAGCTTGCCAACGGCGAGAGCGCGCTCTTCACCACGGTCGCTTACAAGTGGGACAGCGATGTCCACAAGCGCTATCCTGTGAGCATGCAGGTCTGGGTGCTGACGAACAAGGACGGCACCTATACCATGACCCATCTCTCCGAGCTGGACAACCTGCTGCGCTACTCCGGCAGCTCGATCCGTATGACCGGCAATAAGGGCATCCGCATGATCACCTCGATGTCCGAGGATCTGAAGAACAAGCTCATCAACAAGGGTGTTGGCGGCTTCACGCTGCGGGAATACGGCACCTGCGTGGCCTGGGACAGCGCGCTTGGCGGCGCCTATCCCGTGCTGGGCAACAGCAAGAGCGCCTATGCGTATAAGCGCGGCGCGGCCGACCCGGTCTTCGCCCGCGGCGGCGGTCTGATTTCCTACACCAACGTGCTGGTCGGCTTTACCAATGCCCAGTGCAAGCCCGACATGGCCATGCGCCCCTATGCGGTGCTGGCCGGCAAGAACGGCAATACCTACACCGTCTATGGCGGCACGATCCACCGCAGCATCGGTTATATCGCCCTGCAGAACAAGGATGTCTATAAATCCGGCAGCGACGCCTATAACTACATCTGGGATATCATCCACACGGTGTACGGCAAGGACTACAAGGGCTGAGCGTAAGGCGTTGTCTCAAAACTGGATGCGCAACATATACAGTAGCGAAATGTCGGAGTTGCCGTAGGGGCCGGCCTCCTGGACGGCCCGTGCGGAG
>CACXDT010000110.1 GCA_902766405.1 Oscillospiraceae bacterium | reverse complement strand
TGGACATATATGGTCAAGGGCTTCAACGAAGCATGGCGCAATTCTGGCCGGAAAGAATCCGAGATTTCTATTAGATATCAGTATAAGTCAAAGCGGGCTATTGAAATGAAAGAATGGCATTTTACGGCCCGAATGATGGGGATTACCTCAGTCCCTCAAAAAAATTTCTAAAAAAACAAAAAAAGGACTTGATTATTCGAATGATTTGTAATATATTGTTACCAAGCTGTTGTTATGTCAATCGAGTTATTATCAACTTAATTACAAACCGCAGACAAAAAAGCTGATGCTGCAACGATCAAGACGGCATTGGCAAAAGCGCTTCCTGCCGACGCTTTTGTTCTGCCTGTTTGCGGCAGGGGCCGGTTGCTGCTATTGGCGACCGGAATACTTCCTCAGGCATTTTACGCAGGAGAGCACGGTCTCCGCTGCGTATGCGATCATGCTGATGCTGCTTCTCGGATGCGGCTCACCTGTGCAGCTGGCCCTGGTACCGTGCCTGTGTCTCGCCTCCGGGGCGCTGACCGCGGTCTCGTTTCTTCAGTCCGGTCTGCCGGATCTCAGCGCTGCACGGGAAAGCATACAGTGGGCCCTTGCGTTTCTGCCTGCCTTTCTGGGCAGCGCGCTGACCTGTATGCGCGCTGCGCTGATTGTCTGGATCGGCCGACAAGGCAGTCGTGAGGATCCGGCGCCGTATTTCTGGTTCAGTCTTTTGATTACCGCCGGCGGGCTTACGCTGCTCATCCTGGTGGAACGGTTTTTCATGTAGAGAGAAAGGAGGGTGATTCCGTGCTGAATTCTGAATGCCTGCTTCTGTTTGAAACCTATCTCAGAGAGGAGAAAAAGTCATCGGACAACACCCTCAGTTCGTATATGCGCGACATCCGCCAGTTGGCTGAGTATATGGAATCCCACAGCGGCCATGCCCTGACAGAGGCCGACGAGGACGATCTCGGCGAGTATATCGCGAGTCTGAGAGACATGGGGAAATCTGTCGCCACGGTCTCGCGCAATATCGCCTCGATCAAATGCCTGTATTCGTATCTGACCATTCACCGCATCATACCGCGCAGCCCCGCTCTGAAGCTGGTGCCGGAAAAGAATACGCAGAAGCTCCCGGAAATATTGTCAAGCAAAGAGGTCAATTTGCTGCTCGCGCAGCCGGAGCGCGTGGATGCCAAGGGTTACCGCGATAAAGCTATGTTGGAGCTGCTGTACGCGACAGGCATTCGTGTATCCGAACTGATCGATCTGAACGCCGACGACATCAGCCTGTCCGCCGGTGTTGTTCGGATACAGGGGCGCGGCAAAGAGCGCTTCATTCCCATGTACCCGAAAGCGATCACGGCGCTTCAGGATTATATGGAGCTTGTCCGCCCACAGATGATCGCAACACCGGAGGAGCCCTCGCTGTTTGTCAACGTCAGCGGCGACCGCATGTCCCGTCAGGGTTTCTGGAAGCTGATCAAGCACTATCAGAAAAAGGCCGGCATCGACAAGGATATCACCCCGCATACGCTGCGCCATTCCTTTGCCGCCCACCTGCTTGAGAACGGGGCGGATATCCGCTCGATCCAGGAGATGCTGGGCCATGCTGATCTCTCTTCCACACAGGTCTATTCCCAGCTTGTCAAGAAGCAGCTGAAAGAGGTCTACAACAAGGCACATCCAAGAGCATAAAACACATAGATTGTCTATCATTCCGGCGGCCGTCTGGCAGCCGGAATTGCATTTTCTGTTGCACTTGGGGAGCAAATGTGTTATGATGCCTTAGGATGTGATTTCTATGCGGATTTTGGGCATCGACCCGGGGATTGCCACCGTCGGTTTCGGCTTGGTCGAATCCGAGAAAAACAAGGTCCGGCTGATCCGCTGCGGCGTGATTACAACGCCCGCACACACCAGCCTTGCCTCACGGCTTGCGTTGCTGTACAATGACCTCAATGAGCTGCTGGAGGCCTTCAAGCCTGACGCCGTCTCGATCGAGGAACTGTTTTTCAACACCAACATTACGACCGGTATTGCCGTGGCCCACGGCCGCGGTGTAATCTTGCTGGCCTGTCAGCACGCGGGTGTTGCGATTTACGAGTATACGCCGCTGCAGGTAAAACAGGCTGTGGTCGGTTACGGCCGCGCCGAGAAGAGGCAGGTCATGGAGATGGTGCGCCGTATCTGCGGTCTTGCTGCGGCCCCGCGCCCGGATGACGCCGCCGATGCTGTGGCTCTGGCGCTCTGCCATGCGCGCAGCTCGACATCCCTGTTAGCCAGGAGAGAGAGAGACGAATGTTCCACCATATAGAAGGTATTGTATCGGAGCTTGGCCAGAATCTTGCCGTGATCGATTGCGGCGGGGTCGGCTTTGCGCTGAATGTGACGCTGAACACGCAGTCTTATCTGAAAACCGGAGAGAAGGCCAGGCTGTATGTGACTGAGAGTATCCGTGAGGATGCCTTCGACCTGTTCGGTTTTGCGACCAAAAGCGAGCGCCGCTGCTATGAGATGCTGGTTTCGGTGTCGGGCATCGGCCCGAAGGCTGCGCTGTCGATCCTGTCAGCCAACACGCCCGAGGGCTTGGCGCTCGCCATCATGAACAACAACGAAAAGGCGCTGACAATCGCCCCCGGTATCGGCAAGAAAATCGCCCAGCGTGTCATTCTGGAGCTGAAGGATAAGATCAGCAAGGAGCAGCGAGAGGTGAGCGATTTTATCCCTCCGGCCGTGCAGACGGCAGGGGAGAGCAGCGCTGTCAACGACGCTGTCACCGCCCTTGGCGTTCTGGGCTACAGCAGCTCGGAGATCGCCCTCGCCCTTAAAAAGATCGATGTCAGCGGCATGACAACAGAGCAGATCATCAAGACCGTACTCAAACAGATGGTCAAGTAACAGGAGCAGCAAATGAGCATCAGTTTTTCTGATGAGGACAACGGTGAGATCCTGACGACCACGGCCAGCATAGCCGAGGATTCAAACGAGGGCAGCCTTCGTCCGAAAACACTGAATGAATATATCGGCCAGAAAAAAGCCAAGGGTAACCTGGAAATCTTTATCAGCGCGGCCAGAATGCGCAACGAACCGCTTGATCATGTACTGCTTCACGGCCCCCCGGGCCTTGGCAAGACAACACTGGCGGCCGTGATCGCCAACGAGATGGGCGTCAACATGCGTATTACCTCCGGTCCTGCCATCGAGAAGCCCGGCGACCTGGTTGCGATGCTGACCAATCTGAACGAGGGTGACATCCTCTTTGTCGATGAGATCCACCGGCTGAACCGCGCCTATGAGGAGATCCTCTATCCGGCAATGGAGGACTATGCCATTGATATCATTCTCGGCAAGGGGCCTTCGGCCAACTCGATCCATCTGGATCTCCCGAAGTTTACGCTGATCGGGGCCACGACCCGTTCCGGCCAGTTGACCGCACCGCTGCGTGACCGCTTTGGCGTCACGCTGCGTCTCGAGCTGTACTCCCACGAGGAGCTGCGGCAGATCGTTGTGCGCTCGTCGGGTATCCTCGGAGTCAATATCGACAACGACGGCGCCTATGAAATCGCGTCCCGTTCGCGCGGGACACCGCGCATCGCCAACCGTCTTCTGCGCCGTGTTCGTGATTATGCGCAGGTCCGGGCCAATGGCGTTATCAGCAGGGAAGTGGCTGACGAGGCCCTCTCGGCGCTCGAGGTCGACAAGCTGGGGCTCGACGCCCTGGATCGGCGTATGCTGCGCAGCATCATCGAATTCTACCACGGCGGACCGGTGGGCCTGGAGACCCTGGCCGCTACGATCAACGAGGACGCGGTGACACTCGAAGATGTGTATGAGCCCTATCTGCTGCAGCACGGATTCCTGATTCGCACACCGCGGGGGCGCTGTGTGACCAGAAAAGCCTATGAGCACCTCGGAATCGCCTATATTGGGCAACAGGAGCTCGATCTGTGAGGCAAAATATGACTAACAGCGGAAATATTTGTCTAAATCCCAAAAAACTTCTCAAAATCATATTGACTTAAGTTCAAAACGTTGTATAATAAATTCGTATATTTGGTAAGAATACATAAAGTATGTCTATGTTTGATTTTGCGGAATATAGCGACGAGAGTCTACAGCGCCTGTGCCTTTCCGGCAGCAAGGATGCAGAGACTGTGCTGATTGACCGGTACACCCCATTGGTCGAACGCTGTACCTACGGTACAAAGGCTTACGACGGAGAACGGACCGATCTGATACAGGAAGGCATGTTTGGACTGCTGTCGGCCATCCGGCAGTACAGTGCCGAAGGCGGGGCCAGCTTTCGAACCTTTGCCGAGCATTGTATTCGCAATCGTATTCATTCCGCAATCAAATCCGCATCCCGAAAAAAGCATTTTCCACTCAAAGACTGTTTGTCCTATGAGCAGCTCTCCGAAGAATCCGATTCGAGATTGTCGGCTGTCGAGGAGATTTTCCATCGTATGCCGGAAGATCTGGTCCTGGCCAGAGAGAGTAGGGAAGAACTTTATGCGGCCTTATCTGACTGCTTGTCTGCCCTTGAAAAACGTGTTCTTGATGATTATCTGAACGGTTTGTCCTATCAGGAGATAGCGGACAACATAGGGAGAGACCCAAAGTCTGTCGATAACGCAGTGCAGCGGATCAGGCGCAAGCTGGCGCGGAACCTTAACCTTGGCGATTTCAGCAAAAGCTGAACGCAAATACAGCCGTAATGGCAACACAATCAAAAGAGAGGATTCATCATGTACGAAGACAAGACCTTAGTTTGCAAAGAGTGTGGCAAAGAATTCGTTTTCACTGCCGGTGAGCAGGAGTTCTATGCAGAGCGTGGCTTCCAGAACGAGCCCCAGCGCTGCAAGTCCTGCCGTGACGCTCGCAAGAACGCGGCTCGCGGTCCCCGTGAGTACTTCACTGCTACCTGCGCTGCCTGCGGCGGCGAGGCTCGCGTTCCCTTCGAGCCCAAGTCCGACCGTCCTGTGTACTGCAGCGAGTGCTTTGCGAAGATGAGAGCTCAGGGCTGAGTGAATCAACCGGAGAGTCGGGGCAAGTATCTGTCCCGGCTCTTTTATTTTTCAGAGGTATCGTATGAATCAACGCTTGGAGTGTCTCTATTCCATGATAGTCAGTCAGATCGGGGTGATCGATGTGGGAACGGATCACGGCTATCTGCCGATCTGCCTGGCCGAGCGCGGCTACAAAGGCGAGCTCTTCGCTTCTGATATCAACGCCGGGCCACTCGATACGGCTGTGAGAAACGCCCGCGTGGCCGGCGTGGAAAAGCGGATTCATTTTTTGCTCTGTGACGGACTGTCACTTTGTCCGCCGGAACAGGTCGATGCTGTGGTAATCGCCGGTATGGGCGGCGATACGATCTGTTCCATTCTCGATGCGGCGGCGTGGACCATGAGTGATCGGGTTCAGCTGGTTCTTCAGCCGATGACCAAGGCGGAGGTCCTGCGCAGCTGGCTCGTCAGCAACGGCTATGTCATCGAACGAGAGTCCCTGGTATCGGACAGCGCTACGCTCTATCAGGCGCTGTCTGCCCGCTATTTGAACAGATACACGCCGCTGAGCGACGCGGAATGCTTCGTTGGCTCTCCATGGCTTGCGGAGAATCTTTCACTCTACCGGCAGATGATCTGTCTTCAGCGCAGACGGATCGAGACGCGGCTGCACGGTATGGAAGCATCAGCGCGAGAAGACGACGCAGGTCCGATTCGCTGGTACCAGAGCATACTTGAGCAATTACGTGTGATCGAGGAGGAAACCCAATGACAACCGTACAGGATATTTTCAGCTTTCTCAAGTCTGCGGCGCCGCTGGAGCTGCAGACGGATTTTGATAACGCCGGATTTTTGATCGGTCATGCGGACAGTGCGGTACGAACGGTTCTGCTGTCGCTCGATGTGACCGATGAGGTGGTCGAGGAGGCCATACAGTTGGGGGCTGAATTGATCGTGAGTCACCATCCGGTGATTTTCCATCCGATCCGTTCCATTACCGATACAAGCGCCGATACCGTCAAGCTGCTGCGCCTGATCGAAAACCGCGTGGCCGTGATCTCCATGCACACAAATCTCGATATTGCCGAGGGCGGTGTCAATGACGTTTTGATCAAGAAGCTCGGAGCCGAGACGGATGGGGCACTGGATGCCGACGGCTGTGGCCGTGTGGGACACTTGAATGAGCCAATAACGCTGTCGGAATTTCTTGCCGTGTGTAAGCAGACCCTTCAGGTCAACGGTCTCCGTTACGTCAGCGCCGGAAAGCCGGTACAGCGCCTGGCTGTGATGGGCGGCGCCGGTGCGGGCAGTATCGCCCAGGCGGCGGCTCTCGGCTGTGATACCTATGTGACGGCCGATATCAAGTACCACGATTTCCTCAGCGCCAGGGAGCTTGGGCTCAATCTCATCGATGCCGACCACTTCTGCACCGAGGATCCGGTCATTTCCGATCTGCGCAAGCGCCTGTCGGCCTCGTATCCGGAAGTACAGTTCATCAAATCTACAGTCCACCGTCAAACTGTCCAGCTCTACTGATTGAATAACTCGCCCCCGCCTTTCATACACTCGTACAAACGAGAATGAGAAGCGGAGGCGTTTTTATGACCGATAGCAGCATCTACCGCCGCCTGGCGGCTCAGACAGACGGGGCTTTTCTGATCGGTGTCGTTGGCCCTGTCAGAACCGGAAAATCCACGTTTATCAAGCAGTTCATGGACACCCTGGTGATCCCGCACATCGAAAACGAGTTTGCGCGCGAACGTGCCAGAGACGAGCTGCCGCAGAGCGGCTCGGGCCGTACCATTATGACAGTCGAGCCAAAATTTGTCCCCGAGGAGGCCGTCAGCATCCGGCTGGACAGCAGCAGTGAGATCGCTGTGCGGCTGATCGACAGCGTCGGTTATATGGTGGACGGCGCGGCCGGCGCTACCGAGGACGGCAGTGAGCGCATGGTGACGACGCCCTGGTTTGACCACGAGGTCACGATGACCGAGGCCGCCGAGTTGGGGACGCGCAAGGTGATTGCGGAACACTCCACGATCGGGATTGTTGTCACAACTGACGGCAGCTTCGGTGAGCTGCCGCGGGAGAAGTTCATTGAGCCGGAAGGCCGCGTGATCCGGGAGCTCCAGCAGCTCGGAAAGCCCTTTTTAGTGCTGGTGAATTCCGCAGATCCGGAAGGGGAGGAGGCATGCGCGCTGGCGCAGTCCATTTCCACGCAGTACCGTGTGCGTGTACTCTGTGTCAACTGTATGAAGCTGGACGAGAGCCGGATTACGCGGATTCTCTCCACACTGCTGGAGGAGTTCCCTCTGTGTGCGATCGGGTTCCATCTGCCGGACTGGTTTTCAGCATTGCCGGAGGACAGTAACCTCAGCCGTGATTTGCTGCGGGGACTGCGCGATGCCGTTGTCAACTGCCGAAAGCTCGGCGACCTCAAGGAGGCAAAGAAGTGCATCGAGTCGATGGATACGGTCAGCCGGGTGCAGGATGTGGAGCACGAGTTCCGGCGCGGCGCCGTCAGCGTCTCGGTTCAAATGCCGCGCTCGCTCTATTACCAGACCATCAGCGAACAGACCGGCCTGCAGGTCGACAATGACGGTGATCTGATTTCGATTCTTACACAGATGAGCCGGATGCAGAAAGAGTATGAGCGCCTCCGCCCGGCACTTGAGAGCGTATGGGAGACCGGCTACGGCGTTGTACTGCCTGAACCGGAGGAGATGCGCCTTGACGAGCCGCAGATCGTGCGGAAAAACGGCCGGTACGGCGTGAAGCTCTCGGCCAGCGCACCGGCGATCCATCTGCTGCGTACCGACGTCGAGACGGAGGTCCGGCCGGCCATCGGCGGCGAGGCCGCCTCGGAGGAGATCATCAACTTCCTGCTGCAGGGCTTCGACGGCGATGTCAACCGGATCTGGGAGTCGAATATCTTCGGCAAATCTCTCAACGAGCTGGCCGAAGAGGGGCTGTACGCCAAAATCGACTCTCTGCCGGAAAACGCCAGACGGAAGCTGAAGCAGACTTTGCAGCGTCTCATCAACGAGAACTGCAATAATCTGATCTGTATTCTGTTCTGAGCGGCAAATGTTTGACTTGAAGCAGCTCAAACAGTATAATATACTGCGAAGCGAGTGGGCGAGACTGATCCTTGTTGTTCTGATCGCCGCTGCTATGGTCGCAGTATCTGCGATCCATGTGATTCGGGAGAGCGTACAGACCGTGGCCGCGGCAGGGCGGCATGTGCTGGTGATCGACCCCGGCCACGGGGGCTTCGATGGCGGCGCAATCTCTGACGACGGCAGCAAGGAGAGCGATATCAACCTCGCTATCGGCCTGAGAATGTGCGCTCTTGCCGAATTCGTCGGGCTGAGGACAGTCATGACCCGCAGTGACGATCGCGCCAAAACGGATTACGTGAGCTACAGTGAACACGAGGATCTCGTGTTGCGCACGGCAATCGCGAACAATACGCCAGGGGCCATTTTAGTGAGCGTGCATCAAAACGATTTTCCCACCGGTCAGGTCAGCGGCGCGCAGGTGCTCTATGCCGCTACGCCAGGCAGCGAGAGCCTGGGGAAGATCATGCACGGAAACCTGATCCGCCTTTTGGACCCGAGCAACCGGCGCGTGGCGGCGCCTGCGCCAAAGTCGCTGTATATCACCTCTCATGTAACCTGCCCGGCGGTTTTGGCGGAGTGCGGCTTTATGTCCAATAATTTTGAGGTTGAAAAGCTGAACACCGACAGCTACCGCGGCCAGCTCGCCCTCGTGATGGTGGGCAGTGTGCTGCAGTATTTGTCAGATATTCAAACGATTTAACACAGAGGGAATCATCATGGCAGCAAAACAAAAAACCGTGTATGTATGCAGCGAGTGCGGCGCCGAGACCGGAAACTGGGCCGGCAAGTGCCCGAGCTGTGGGGCATGGAACACACTGACGGAGTTCAAGACCGATTCTTCGCCGCGGCGCGGCGAGCTCAGCCGTACCCGGGGCTTCCAGAGGGCGAAAAAAATCAGCGAGCTCGACACCTCCGCCGAGATCCGCTTTACCACCGGAATTTCGGAGTTTGACCGGGTACTGGGCGGCGGCGCCGTTGTCGGCTCGCTGGTGTTGGTCGGCGGCGCGCCGGGCATCGGAAAATCGACGCTGCTGCTGCAGATGTGCGGCCACACGCCGGCCGATCAGACGCTGCTCTATGTCACAGGCGAGGAGAGCGAACGCCAGCTGAAGCTCAGAGCCATGCGTCTCGGCGTCAATCAGCCGTCGGTCTATGTGCTTGCGGAGACCGGACTGGACCGCATTCTCGCCTCGATGGACGATCTCGGGCCTCAGGTCGTGATCATCGATTCCATCCAGACGATCTCCGACGAGTCGCTGGACTCGGCCCCCGGCAGCATCAGTCAGGTACGCGAGTGTACGATGCGCCTGATGCGCGTCTGTAAGGAGAAGGGGATCACGATCTTTGTCGTCGGGCACATCAACAAAGAGGGGAGTATCGCCGGCCCCAAGGTGCTCGAGCATATGGTGGACTGTGTGCTCTACTTTGAGGGGGAGCGCAGCACCAGCTTCCGCATTCTGCGTGCCGCCAAGAACCGTTTTGGCTCCACCAACGAGATCGGCGTATTTGAAATGGCGGGCAACGGTCTGCGCTGTGTCGAGAACCCGTCGGAGCTGTTGCTGTCCGGCCGTCCGGAAAACGCGCCCGGAACCTGCGTGGCCTGCGTCATGGAGGGAAGCCGGCCCATTCTGGCCGAGGTACAGGCGCTGGTCAGCACCACGACCTTCAACGCCTCGCGCCGCAGCAACGGCATCGACTACAACCGTGCCGCCATGCTGCTGGCTGTGCTCGAAAAGCGCGGCGGTCTGCAGGTCGCGGGCTGCGACACCTATATCAACGTCATCGGCGGACTGTTTCTCGAGGAGCCGGCGGCCGATCTGGCCACGGTTCTGGCGATCGCCTCGAGCTTTCTTGATAGGCCGCTCGGGCTGGATCTCGCCGCTGTAGGGGAGGTTGGCCTCTCCGGCGAGATCCGCTCGGTCAGCAACCTGAATCAACGTCTCGCCGAGATCGTCCGTCTGGGTTTCCGGCGCTGCATTGTGCCCCTCCATGTCAAGGACGAGACGGAAGCGCCGAAGGGCATGGAGCTGATTTCGGTGCGGAACATCAATGAAGCGATCGCGGCTGTGCTGAGATGAAGCTGCGATCGGTCGAATCAGAATTGAAGATAAGAACAGGCAAGATAAAATGGCTTATGATTTTTATGTCAGAACAAGACAGGACCTGATCCAGGCCGTGGAGGAGTATGGTATTATCCCGTATTTTGCCACGTCCATTCCGGGATTCTCCCTTCAGGAGCACTGCCCGCCCTATGTGCTGTTCTCGGACACCGGGGACGACACCTGGGCCTGGAAGGGGCCGGTGATCCAGGCGACAGGCTGCGCTTACGGCAAGTTTTTTGAGAAGAAATCCGCCTATGTCAGCCGGGATATCTTCCTGGATCTGGCCAATTACCGCCGGGACGGGTATGACTTCGACGCCCGCTATGACGACGGGCTTGCCAAATTTCAGGATAAGCAGCTCTTTGACCTGATCGAGCAGAACGCGCCGATCCTGTCAAAGGCTTTAAGAACAGCCGGAGGCTACGCCTATTCCGGCCGTTGGCAGAAGACGGAAGGGAAGAAGGGCTTCGACGCCTCCCTGACCCGGCTGCAGGAGCTGTGCTATGTGATCACCAGCGACTTTGTGTATACGACGGACAAGCACGGCAACCGGCGTGGCTGGGGCGTTGCCCAGTACAGCACACCGGAGCTTTTCATGGGAGACACTTTCACCGAGCGCGTCTATCAGCGACAGCCAAAGGAGTCCTATGCGCGCCTGATGGAGCACCTACGAAAACTGTTTCCCGGAACCGAAGTAAAAGTACTGAAACGGTTTTTGAGATGAGGGTCAGTGAACAACAATCCGTCCGATTTTCCGCATGATTGTTGCGCCGATGCCGTAGATGAAGCCTCCCATGACCGGGGCTGAGAGGAGATACCGATATGGATTTAATCGAAAAATTGATAACGGGCAATCAGCGATATCAATACGAAGGGGATCGCGCGCTTCGAGAGGATACCGCAGAGCACGGACAGCATCCCTACGCGATTGTCATCTGCTGTTCGGACTCCCGCGTGGTACCGGAGATGATTTTTCACTCCGCACTCGGTGAGCTGTTTGTAATCCGTGTAGCGGGGAATGTGCTGGACAAGCACCAGCTCGGCAGTATCGAGTATGCGGCCGCGCATCTGCATTGCGGCCTTGTCGTGATGCTTGGCCATTCGGGCTGCGGCGCCGTGGAGGCCGCCGTGACCGGACACAGTGATGGCTTTATCGCCTATATCACCGAGAATATCCGGGAAGCGGCAGGGGAGGAGCGCGATCCGGATACGGTGTGTCGGCTGAATGTCCGGCACGGCGTCGATCGGATCAAACGTGAATTTGTACAGCATCCGGAGATCAGCGATATCACGGTGAAGGGCGCCGTGTACGATATCAGAAGCGGCGCTGTGGAGTGGCTGTAATAATCAGATAAATCCGTTCATAACCGTTCAGTCCCCACCAATCAATCACCTACTTTGTTTTTCAATCTCGGCGCGGGTTTTTCGGCCGATGGGGTTTGCCAGGGCGGCTTCGCGTAGCGAGGCGTTGTCCAGGTGCGTATAGATCTGTGTCGTGTTCAGATTGCTGTGACCCAGCACCTCCTGCAGCGCACGGGTATCCACGCCGTTTTTCAGCATCAGCGTGGCCGCCGTGTGCCGCAGTTTGTGCGGTGAATACCGTGTCGCGTCGAGTCCGGCCAGCTTCAGCTTGCTCTCGACCATCTGCTGGACACCGCGGACACCGAAGCGCCGATTTTTTTGGCTGATAAACAGGGCGTTTTTGTCCTTTTCCGGCACTTTTTCGTCATTTCTGACCATCAAATAATCGTCTATCGCCTCGCGGCAGCCGTCTGAAAAGAAGACAATGCGTTCTTTATTGCCTTTGCCAAGTACACGCACATGGTCCTCGTAGACATCCGTTACATTGAGTCCAACCAATTCAGAGATGCGCAGCCCACAGGAAATAAAGAGCATCAGAATGCAGTAATCCCGAAGAGCAAACGGCCCATCACAGGCGTTCAACAGCTGCTCGCATTCAGATTCTTCCAGATACTTTGGCAGCGAAGCCTGCCGTTTTGGCATGTCAAGTTCCTGACAAACATTGGCATCCAGTAAATGGCGTTTGGTTGTCAGATAGTTGAAGAAAGACTTCACCGACGATGTTCGACGGCAGCGGCTGGCCGCGGAGAGTGCATGGGAGGAACCCAGCATCTCCGGTGAGAAGGACTGGTAACCGTAGAGCTCTTCGATCTTTGTCTCTTTCAGAAATCCGATATCCACATCGGTGATGTCAATTTCATGAAAAGGTGTTTTCAGATCGACTTTATGTCGGCGGCGTTTGAGATAGCGCAGCAGGATTTTTAAGTCCATGTAGTAGGCCGTGACGGTACGGTCAGAGTGCCCGCGGACCGTCGAGTGGTATTCCAGAAACTCCCGCAGAATATCGGGAATATCGCAGACTTCATCCAGATTCAAGGCAATACCTCCAGTTGGTTTAGATAAGATGTTATAAATCTCGCTAAATTGATATTATGCGAGATTTGATTTGCTGATATCTTACCATAATCCCGTGTACATGTCAAGCTCTGTCTCTGCTCCCCTGAACAAATGATCCCCTGTTTATATATACGGACATAGTAAGCCGCACCGGATGTATTACCGGTGCGGCTTATCAAATATGCTTTTGATTACTGTTTTCTAAACAGTTTCCAGACATCAAACAGCGGTTCCTGCGTCACACGGATCGCATTCAGAATCGTCGCCAGACCGGCAACAATATCTATGAAGAAGACGAACCAGATGCTGACCTTGCCGAGAATGCTGAGATAAATCATCAATACCTTGATAAGATAAGCGAACAAGCCGTTCTCCTGCATGACTTCCTTCATGCGTCTGCATGCCTTGATGGCAGCCGGCAAATCACCGACCTGATCGGGCGCTACCAGCGCATCGGCATACTTGGTCTTGCTGCTGATACGGATATCGACAGCCGCGGCGCTGTGCTGCTCGATGCCGTTGGCATAGATAAACAGAGAATTTGGACTCTCGGCGCTGACCTTCGCGATAACTTTGACCTTCTTCTCGGTATCGCATTCAGCATAGACTGCGTCGGCGTCGAGTGTCGTACCCAGGTGCTCGCTTTCATCCTTGCCCTCTTCGGTCATCAGGACACACTGGCTGATGCCGTTGATTTTCAGATCCTCGATCAGAGATGCGCTGTCCTGATTGACATCATCGGAAAGCTCGATCTTGCCAATGTATTTGCCGGCGACCATCAGATAGAATACCGGATGATCACTGTTGGCCTCATAAGGGACAGCCTCTCCCCTGCCGGTAAACAGCTCACGCGTTCCGAAGGTGACAAGTGCGCCGCCAATTTTGGCATCACAGCCGGCACCGGGGATGTCGTTGAAGTCGCTGACCAGTTCAAGCCGGTACTCCTCCTCAAACGCGTCCGCGATTGCCTTGGCAAAAGGCTGTTCCGAATAGTAGACAGCATGGGCTACAAAGTCCATGAATACCTTTTTGTCCAGAATATCGGACTGAATCGAGAGCAGCTTCGGACTGGACTGAGTAAAAACGCCGTTTTTGTCGATAATCGCGGTGTCAGCCGACGCTGTTTTTTCCATAACTGACGCGCTGTTGAACAGCGTTCCGAACTGTGCGGCAAAACCTGTTGCGATTTTGGCGACCGTCGGGAACGAAACGACCACCGAAA
Organism: Oscillospiraceae bacterium; assembly: GCA_902766405.1. Lineage (GTDB taxonomy): Bacteria > Bacillota > Clostridia > Oscillospirales > Oscillospiraceae > Limivicinus. Next base: position 1,886 of record CACXDT010000110.1, on the reverse strand, counting down.
AAGGCGTGCAGACCGCCATCATGGCAAGCGCACGGCGGATCGCCTCGCGGAAGGACATGTCGGTAAACAGCGGGATCAGAACCGCAAACAGACCGGCGAACAGCATCGCATAGCGCAGTGCTGTATTTGCCGCCTGACGCATCTCCCCTTCCAGTTCAGTTCCGGAGGCCTCGTCATCAACGATGACAGCGGTTGCTTTCTCTCTTGTCTCCTCACTCTGATACTGCAGCAGCTCCAAAGCCGACCCGATACTGTGATCGGTAGCGTACTTGACAAGATACTGTCCTACCTGATACAGAATGACAACAAGCGCACCTTCGAAGGGCAGGCCGATGACAAAGGAGAGCAGCACGACAAACAGGAGTAATACGGGGGCGGCAAAAAAATCTTGTTTTTCAAAGGAGTTAATTGCGCCGATCACAATGTCAAAGCCGGCCGACACCGCAGAAACAACCAGAAGCACTGTCCTCAGTACGATAGAATCTCTCAGGATCAGAGCAGCGATCAAAACGACAACAGCAATGACAAGGCGAATGATCAGTACATGATTTGATGACAGTAGACCCTCAAACACAGCATTTGTGCTCTGCTTTGAGGGCTCTGTGTGTTTCCCCATTTTGCCACCTCCGTGTTATCTCTCTGCAGGGTGAACGGTGTTATGCCTTGCCGTCGGAGCCAAGGACGTAAACGATCTTATGGGCGACCATGTCCTTCACAGCCTGACGGGCGGGCTTGAGGTACTGGCGCGGATCGAAGTGATCGGGATGCTCGGCAAAGTACTTGCGGATGGTGCCGGTCATCGCGAGACGGATATCAGAGTCGATATTGATCTTGCAGACGGCCAGCTTGGCAGCCTCGCGCAGCTGATCCTCGGGAATGCCGATGGCATCGGGCATATTGCCGCCGTACTGGTTGACCATCTTGACAAACTCCTGGGGAACGGAAGAGGAACCGTGCAGGACGATCGGGAAGCCGGGCAGACGCTTGATGCATTCCTTCAGCACGTCGAAGCGCAGCGGGGGCGGAACGAGAACGCCGTCAGCATTGCGGGTGCACTGCGAGGCCTTAAACTTATAAGCGCCGTGGGAGGTGCCGATCGCGATAGCCAGCGAGTCGCAGCCGGTACGGGAGACAAACTCCTCAACCTGCTCAGGATGGGTATAGCTCTCCTTGCCGGACTCGACAACGACCTCATCCTCAACACCGGCCAGTGTGCCAAGCTCAGCCTCGACGACGACGCCGTGGTCGTGGGCATATTCGACGACCTGCTTGGTCAGGGCGATGTTCTCATCAAAGGGCTTGGAGGAAGCGTCGATCATAACGGAGGTAAAGCCGCCGTCGATGCAGGACTTGCAGAGCTCAAAGGTGTCACCGTGATCCAGATGCAGGGCGATGGGGATCTCGGAGTTTTCCTGAACAGCCGCCTCGACCAGCTTGACGAGATAGGTATGGTTGGCATAGGCGCGGGCGCCCTTGGAGACCTGAAGAATGACAGGGCTCTTCAGCTCGCCGGCGGCTTCGGTGATGCCCTGAACAATCTCCATGTTGTTCACGTTGAAAGCGCCGACAGCGTAGCCGCCGTCATAGGCCTTCGCAAACATTTCTTTTGTGGTTACCAGAGACATAATCACAACTCTCCTTATTTGTATAATTTGCAAATTTCGTGGATTTGCCATCTTTACAAACTTGCTTTTATATTATATCCTCAAATGGAGCTTTAATCAAGACGCACATTCACCAAATCCCGCAAAAATTTTTAACATGTTCTTTGGAGGTACATGGATTATGGAAAAGAAACTCATCGGCGCCGCAGTTTTCGGTCAGTCCGGCGGTCCTACGGCTGTGATCAACGCCAGTGCCTACGGTGTCATCCGTGCCGCCCTGGA
>CACXDT010000109.1 GCA_902766405.1 Oscillospiraceae bacterium | reverse complement strand
GTACGAGTATGTGCTCGCGTATGCCCGCGGCCTGGGCTGCGGCGCCGTCACGCTGAACGTCTGGCAGGGCAACGACGCCGCCCGGATTTTTTATGAGCGTATGGGCATGACCGTGCGGAAAACGGTCATGGAAGTGAAGATTTAAGGCAACACCGCACTATTCACCTTCAGCTTTACATAAGTTCGCGTAGCCAAATCAAAGATTTGGACACTCGCTTAAGATTTGGACGCTCGCTTAGGCATCTTCCGGAAAATCTGCGCCCTGATTTCATCACTTTTTCTTGAAATACACAAAGTATTCCTGCAAAAAAGTGCCATCATCAGAACTCAGATTATCTCAGACTCTGCTCTCGCTTTAATTTGCGGTATTGCCTTTATTATTTCTTAAGGATATCCAGTGTATGATGAGAGGCTCCAATTAAATCCTGACGCTCACAGATGGTAAAATGATACTCCATCCATTTGCCAAAGGTTTCTTCATCCATGGCGTCGATACATGCCCGATTATAATTCGTTGCTCCGTCAGTAGCAATCAGTTTGATTCGTTCTACTGGAAGTTCTGCATCCAGAGAAGCAATATCTTCTGTCCGTACCTGTTCAAAAATCTCCTTGGGTTCGCTGACGCAATGCCAGTCGCTTGTGAGCAAATTCTGTTCCAGAACTTCATGCAGATGATTGGAGCCAAAAACGTACTGGATGACCGTTGGCTCATTCATGCAGTATGCAACCATTATATATCCGCCTGGTTTTGTCACCCGAACTGCTTCAGCAAGGGCTTTTATTTTATCTTCCCGCGTGTAAAGGTGGTACATTGGCCCAAGCAGCATGGTCAAACTAAAGGAGGCATTCGGAAATACCGATAAATCCAATGCGTTGCCTTGAATGGCAGTAATAGGCTCTGAACCGTCAAGCTTTGATTTCAGTATTTCAAGATTGTGTGGAACCAGTTCTACAGCGCTAACCGGATACCCTTGTTTCGCCAGTGTTACACTATATCGTCCGGTTCCTGCTCCAACCTCCAAAATGGTCGGTTCAGAAACCTTGGAAAGATACTCCTGAATGTATTTCATCGTGGTAAGGTATTCAACCTGTCCGTGCTGGGATAGCAGCCGTCCTTCTTCATCGTAGTTGTTGTAGTGTTCTTCAAGATAGCTCATAGTTTTCTCCTATGCACAGTTTGATTTGTTGAAGGGAGTCACCCACATCAAACCGTTTCCCTGTTTTGCCTGTAGTTTCATGCATTCTTCGCTATCGTATTACTTGTCTCCGTAGTGTGTGCGGCAGTTGACGATGAAGAGCCGGTCGTCTTCCATGTGATAGATCAGCCGGTTCTTATCATCAATACGCCTGCTGTATTCTCCGGCCAGATTGCCGGTCAGGGCCTCAGGCTTCCCGATGCCGCGCATGACGCCGTTGCGCTCGATATCCTGAATCAGGGCGTTGATGCGCTTCAGGGTCTTTTTGTCCTGCGTCTGCCAGTAGAGGTAATCCTCCCAGGCGTCGTCCGACCAGATCTTTTCACTCATCGGTGACCTCAATCAGCTCATGGGCCGTGCCTTTCCCATTCCGAAGGTCATTCACAGACTTCATGATATAAGCCTGATTCTGGAAGCTGTAAAAGGGGTCGCTGTTCTGTGTGATTTCAAACGGAATTCGGTTCTGACGGAGGACTGCTTTTACAAAAAGGTTGATTGCCGTTGATGTGTTGAGGCCGACAGAAGAGCAGAAAGCATCAAAGTTCATCTTGTCCTTTTCGTCGACTCTCGCGGTGATGGTAGATAAAGCCATAATAACAAGCCTCCTTTCTGTGAGGTCACCTATAGTATAGCACTATCGTGTTCGGTTAGCAATCTGCTGTAATACAATTCACAATTCTTTAACGAAAAAGTTCAATCCGGGATGACGATCTCCTTCTTCTCTCCGTCCACGCGCCAGGTCACGCGCAGCTCGCCGTCGGCGTGGACCCGGATGTCCTCGGCGCCGCGGTTTCGGAGGAGCTCCTCGTACAGGGCGCGCGCCTCGCTCGTATAGGCCGACATGTCGTCGCTGCACAGCAGCACGCCGCCGAACAGGCTGTTCACCGTGGCGAGCACGCGCTTTTGCTCCGCCGTCAGCTTGATATTGTCCTCGCGCAGGAAGAAGACGTCCGGGTCGCTGAGATAGGCGCGGCCGTTCAGCTGCCGGCGGAAGATGCTGTTGCCGATGGCCTGGCGGGTCGAGACGCGCTCGCGCAGCGTGCGCGGGATCGGAAAGCCGCCGTCCCAGTCGAGACCGACGTCGCAGCTGACGCGGCAGTAGTCGACAAGGCCGAAGGCGGGCATCACCGGCACGCCGCAGCCGAGGATCAGCCTGTCGCCGCAGAGCCTTCGCAGCAGCTCCATGGCACGGATCATGCGCCCGGCCCGGCTCTCGGTCTCGCTGCCGAAGGGCGCGGCGGCATAGAGAAAGTCGAGCTTCACAAGGTCGAAGTTCCATTGCCTGGACACCAGCTCGAAGCTTCGCTCGAGATACGCCACAAACTCGGGGTTGTCGATATCGAGCGCATAGAAGCCGCCCCAGTTGCTGCCGCAGTACCAGTTTTTTCCGTCGCGCTGCAAAAACCAGTCGCGGTGCTCACGGTAGAGGCGCGAGCCCTTCTGCGCGACGAAGGGCGCCAGCCACAGCCCGGCCTTCAGGCCCTTTTTGTGGATCGCGTCGGAGAAGGGGCGCAGCCCGTCGGGGAACTTCTTCGGATCGGCGCCCAGCCAGTCGCCGACAAAGGGCTCCCAGCCGTCGTCGATCTGGAAGAGGTCACCGGGCTTGAGCACCTGGGCGCAGCCGTTTAAGTCACTCATGATCGACCGGGCCGAGATGTCCTGATAGCGGTTGTACCAGCTCGAGTAGCCGCACAGTCGCTCGGTCGTGCGCGGCCGCACGCCCATCGCGCGAAACCAGCCGTCAAAGACCTCGTCCTCACCGCCCTCGGCATAGAATAGATCGAGGGCCGCAAAATCGCCGCCGCAGCGCAGACCGGCGCAGTCGCGCTCGATCGAGAGGACGCCCTTGTTGGCGTCATAGCGGAAAACCGTATACCCGGGCCTCTCGTCCAGCGAGCCGAACAGCCGGAAGCGCTTTCCGTCGCGGAAATAGCACCAGCTCTCGCCGTGGGTGTGGCCGCGCCTGTCGGCGTAGCGCAGAAAATGCTCGTCGCCGTAGCGGTCAAGGCCGAAGTACCGCACGCCCGCCCTCGGCAGACGGCGCAGCGAGCGGATGCGGTCGTGTTTGCCGTACTCGGGGCAGCAGGTCCAGGTCTGGAAGCCGTTCATAAAGATCTTTTCATCCTCGCCGATGGTCACAGGCAGCGTGGCCGTGACCGATTCGATATGCCCCTCGGGCAGCGTCAGGTGCAGGCGCAGCATGTTTTGAATGCCTCGGACCGTGCCCACGGCCTCCCAAGGGCCGTCCGGTGTGCTGACTTTAATGCAGTATTTGAGCTCCATGGTGCGTATCTCCTTTCTGTTGCCGTGTAGAAGTCATAAGTCAATTGTACCAGTCTCCGGCGCATTTGCCAACTGCTTTTCCGTGACAAGTGAAGCAAAGCGTGGTACAATCGGAGAAAACGGCAAGGGAAGTGCTGCCATGAACATCCGC
>CACXDT010000108.1 GCA_902766405.1 Oscillospiraceae bacterium | reverse complement strand
GGCGGGCTTGGTGGCGTTGGTGGCGGTGTTGCCGGCAAAGCCGGGGTCGGTATCGGTGACCTCGAGCTCCACGAAGAAGGGGGGCTCGACATTGAACACGCTGCCCTTGTAGGAGTAGATCGTGCACTCCATATTCTCTTTGACGAACTTGAAGTTGTCGCCGAGGACACTGCTGTTGATGGGAACCTGGTCATAGGACTCGGGATCCATGAAATAATAGAGATCGCCGTCGTTATACAGATACTCCATGGTTCTGCGCTCGACCGTGGCATTCTCGAACTTGGCGGTGGGGTTGAACGAGGTCTCGGTGACGGCGCCGGTGATGACGTTCTTCATCTTGGTGCGGACAAAGGCCGCGCCCTTGCCGGGCTTGACATGCTGGAATTCGACGACCTGCATGACCTGGCCGTCCATCTCAAAGGTGACACCGTTTCTGAAATCGCCTGCAGTGATCATATAAGGGTTCCTCCCGAAAAAGAATTAAACTGTACTTGCCTGTATATTTTACCGTATCATCGCTTATAATGCAAGAACAATTTTCCCTGTTCCCTCAATTTTACGCATAATACGGCAGTATTTTCTATTATAATATAATGAGCTCCATCTTGGGCGCTTTGGTGATGACCTCGGCATGATCTTCGCGCAATATCATGACATCCTCGATGCGCACGCCGAATTTGCCGGGGATATAGATGCCCGGCTCGGCCGAGGAGGCGCTGTTGAGCGGCAGGGCCGCCTCGCCGCGCGGGCCGGCAAAGGGCGGCTCGTGGATGTCGAGTCCCAGGCAGTGGCCGAAGCCGTGGCCGAAGTATTTGCCGTAGCCGGCGTCGGTGATGACCCGGCGCGCCGCGGCGTCGATGTCCTTGCCGATCACACCGGCGCGGGCCGCGGCGATGCCGGCCAGCTGGGCCTTCAGAACAATATCATACACATTCTTCATCTCGTCGGTGGCCGAGCCGACCGCGACCGTGCGGGTCATGTCGGAGCAGTAGCCGTGCTTGAGGCAGCCGAAGTCCATCGTGACAAAGTCGCCGCTCTGGATGACCTTGTCGCCGGGCACGCCGTGGGGCAGGCTGGTCTTGCTGCCGGTGACAACGATCGGGTCGAAGGAGTTGCCCTCGCTGCCGTGGCGGAGCATACGGTAGACGAGCTCGGCCGCGACCTCACGCTCGGTCATGCCGGGGCGGATGATCTGCAGCGTCTCCTCGAGCGCGGCCTCGCTGATGCGCTGGGCCTCGATCATATAGCCGATCTCCTCCTCGGTTTTCGAGGCGCGCAGCTCGCTTAAGATGCTCTGGGCCGGGTGCAGCGTCAGCCCGGTCAGCTTTTCGAGCGCGAGGTACTCGCCGTGATTCAGCTTCCCCTCCTCGGCACCGAGCTTTTCGACGCGCGTTTCGGCGAGGTCCTCCTTCAGCAGCTCATTGCGATCCTTGCCCGCGCCGAAGAGCTGCAGCGTGACGAGCGCGCTGTCCACCGTGCTCCCGGCCGCCTCGATATAGCGGGAGTCGGTCAGCAGGAAGGCGCGATCCCTGGTCACAAGCACATAGCCGTCGGTAAACGGGAAGCCCGCGGCGTAGCGCTGGTTCTTCTCATCGGTGATGAGAAGGGCGTCCAGCCCTTTCTCGATCAGCTTCTCCTGAATTCTTCTGATGTTGTTCATTCCTGTATCCTCCTGAAAAAAGTTCGTAATTTTGCTCTGTTTTGGCCATGTCGACACCGTCCGACATTTTTCCTGTTGCAATTGCGTGCAAAATTATATATAATAGTACAACGTTTTCGAACCTGTTATTCCCTCTTCCCCGTCAATTTCCGTGGAAGAGGCCCTGCCATGGCCGGAACAGTATATCACATTCCTGAACAAAACGGGAGACAAAAATGAAAAAAATCCGAGTTTTTCCGCTTCTGCTTCTGCTGTGCACGGCGCTGAGCCTGATTGCGCCGTCGGCCGCGGCCGTAGACGAGCCCCTTGTGGCCGCCCAGGCTGTGATATTGCTCAACGAGGAGAGCGGTGAGATCCTCTATGAAAAGAATGCCGACGAGCGCCGCACGCCTGCCAGTCTGACCAAGATGATGACCGGCCTGCTGCTGTGTGAGGCGATCGAGAGCGGTCGGGCAAGGCTCGACGACGCCGTCGCCGCCGGGATGGACTGCCAGAACGGCCTGGTCGAGGGAGCGACCAACGCCAGTATCGTCTCGGGCGAGGTCATGACGCTCAAGGATCTGTTCTACTGCGCGATGGTCGCCTCGGCCAACGACGCCTGCAACGTCATCGGCAGCTATCTCGCCGGGAGCATCAGCGCCTTTGTGGAGCAGATGAACACCCGCGCCGCGGAGCTCGGCTGCCGGGACACCCATTTTGCCGACCCCAACGGCCTGAGCAGCATCGACGCGAACCACTATTCCACGGCCCGCGACCTCTCGGTGATCGCACGCGAGGCCATGAGCCACAACCTGTTCGCCGACGCGGTGAACACGGCGACTTACACGATCGCGGCCACCAATGCAACGCCGGAGCGCCATCTCGCCAACTCCAACGCTCTCATCAGCATCGAGGGCATCTACGGTAGCGGCTACATCTACGAGGGCGCCAGCGGCATCAAGACCGGCTATACCCGCGCCGCCGGTTACTGTCTGGCCTCCTGCGTCGAGCGCGGCGGCGTCCGCCTGCTGGCGATCGTCTTAGGCTGCGACGGTCCCAACAACTCCAATTCCACGCAGGTCGGCAGCTTTGTGGCCACAAAGGCCCTGTACGACTGGGTATACGGCAATTTCTCCAAGCAGGTGGTACTGACGGCCTCGGAGCCCGTGCAGCAGGTCAACGTAGAAAACGGGCAGGAGAGCACGATCATTCTCCATCCCGCGCGCGATGTAACGCTGCTGCTGCCGAACGACACCGACCTTGCCGCGCGTCAGCTTCAGGTGGAGATCGACAACGAGCGTCTGGTCGCGCCGATCGCCGCCGGCGCGGCGCTCGGCCAGGTCACGATCACGGTCGCCGGCAAGTCCTACGGCCCGATCCCGCTCGTGACCAACACCGGCGTGGAGCTGTCGCGCAGCGTCTATATGCGCGAGCGCATCGGCAGCTTCTTTGCCAGCCGCTGGGTTCGCGGCCTGATCCTTGGGCTGGCGATTTTTGCCTTGCTGTACATCATCCTGGTGCTGCGCTACCGCTCGCTGCGCCGGCGGCACCTGCGCGAGCAGAAGGCCCGCCTGGAGCGCCGGCGCCGCCAGCAGGAGGCCCGGGCGCGCCGTGCCGCGCAGCCGCCCTCGCGGACGCAGCGCTTCGCCGCTGTCGGCGGCGAGGCCAGGGAGATCGACCTGGAGGAGCTGCGCCAGTTCTTTGGCCCCGAGCAGCCGGCCGAGCCCGCCGACAGCGAGAAGATCGAGCGGATGGTGAGCGATGTCAGCGCCGAGCAGGAGGCCGCGCGGGAGGCCGTGCGCGAGGAGATCCGCCGCGTCGAGCAGACCGCGAGTGCTGACGACTCGATCGACGCAGCCTTTGAGGAAGCCGTGCGCCAGTTTGGCTCGGACAAGCCCCGGAGCCGCCCCGCCTCGACCGTCAAGGTCAAAAAGCGCAGAACAGAATGAGCTGTGTAGGGGCGACCCTTGCGGTCGCCCGCACTTTGGGCTGACTATGCAAAAAATGTGAGGAATCTTCGCAAAGCAATTGCGAAAATCCTCACATTTTTCAGATTATAACCCACCGGGCGACCGCGAGGGTCGCCCCTACTGCGCCGCCTTCATCGACAGAAACGCGTTGATGAAGCCGTCCAGATCGCCGTCCATGACGTTCTGAATGTTGCCGTTTTCATAGTCGGTGCGGTGATCCTTGACCAGCTGATAGGGCATAAAGACATAGGAGCGGATCTGGCTGCCCCACTCGATCTTCATCTGAACGCCCTTGATATCGCTGATCTTTTCGAGGTGCTCGCGCTCCTTGATCTCGGCGAGGCGCGCGCGCAGCATATTTTTACAGTTCTCGAGGTTCTGGAAATGGCTGCGCTCGACCTGCGACGAGACCACGATGCCCGTGGGCTTGTGGATCAGACGCACGGCCGAGGAGGTCTTGTTGACCTTCTGTCCGCCGGCGCCCGAGGAGCGGTAGACCTGCATCTCGATGTCCTCGTCGCGCAGCTCGATTTCACTGTTATCAGTGATCTCGGGCATGACCTCGACCGCGGCGAAGGAGGTGTGGCGGCGGCCCGCCGCGTCAAACGGCGAGACGCGCACCAGACGGTGGATGCCGTGCTCGCTTTTGAGGAAGCCGTAGGCGTTCTCGCCCTCGATCATGATGGTCGCGCTCTTCAGGCCGGCTTCGTCGCCGTCGAGATAGTCCATCAGCTTGACCTTATAGCCGTGGCGGTCGGCCCACATATTGTACATACGGTAGAGCATCGAGGCCCAGTCCTGCGCCTCGGTGCCGCCGGCGCCGGCGTGGAAGGTCAGAATGGCGTTGTTTGCGTCGTACTCGCCGGTCAGCAGCGTGCCAAGACGCATGCTCTCGGCCTTTTCCGAGAAGTCGGCGTACTCGCTCTGCAGCTCTTCGAGCAGCGAATCGTCGCCCTCCTCCATGCCCATCTCGACGAGGGCCATCATATCGTCCCAGCTGGCGCAGAGCTTATTGTAGCTCTCGACCTTGCTCTTGAGCTGCTTGAGGCGCTTCTGAACCTGCTGGGATTTCTCCACATCGTTCCAGAAGCCGTCGCGCTCGCTGGCCGCCTCGAGCTCCTCGATCTCCTTTTGCGCAGCCTCGAGGTTCAGCGCGCCGCGCAGCACCTCCAGCGTGGGCTTGAGCGCGTTCAGTTTGCTCTTGTATTCTTCAAATTCAAGCATGTCCGATCCTGCCTTTGTGTAAAATCTGATTCTTTTTTCACTGCTCTAACATTTCTATTATATACAAAAATCTTTGGCTTGTAAATCTGTTTTTTTATTTGGTTTTTTTGCCTAAAATCCGGTCATATCTCTTTTCTTTCTGTATTCTTTGTGCTATACTAAACTCGGTAATGTGGAAGGGTGCGGCGATTTCGTCCGCCTGGATATAGAGATTCGGAGGATAAGTAACGCTTATGATTGCACACGGTAAGGATATCAAGGTTTTTGCCGGCAACTCCAATGTCCCGCTGGCGCGGGAAATCTGCTCGCAGCTGTTTATGAAGCTGGGCGACAGCAATGTCGGCCAGTTTGCCGACGGCGAATGCTCCATTTCCCTGTACGAGCCCGTCCGCGGCAAGGATGTTTTTGTGATTCAGTCGACCTGCAACCATGTCAACGACAATCTGATGGAGCTGTTGATTATGATCGACGCGATCCGCCGCGCCTCCGCCGGCCGCATCACGGCCGTGATCCCCTACTTCGGCTATGCCCGCCAGGATCGCAAAGCCAAGAGCCGTGATCCCATCTCCGCCAAGCTCGTCGCCAACCTGATCACCGCCGCCGGCGCCGACCGGGTACTGACGATGGACCTCCACGCCGCCCAGATCCAGGGCTTCTTTGATATCCCGGTGGACAACCTGATGGGCGCGCACCTGTTTGCCAAGCACTATATGAAGACCTTCGGCAAGAACAACGAGGACGTGATGGTCGTCTCGCCCGATGTTGGCAGCACCGCCCGTGTGCGCGCCTTCTCGATGGGCATGGGACTGAACATGGCTATCGTGGACAAGCGCCGCGAGAAGGCCAACCAGTCCGAGGTCATGAACCTGATCGGCAATGTCGAAGGGAAAATCTGCATCCTGCTCGACGACATTGTCGACACAGCCGGGTCGCTCTGCGGCGCGGCCAGGGCCGTCAAGGAAATCGGCGGCGCCAAGCAGGTCTTTGCCTGCGCCACGCACGGTGTGCTCTCGGGCCCCGCGATCGAGCGCATCCAGGACAGCTGCATCGAGGAACTGCTGCTGCTCGACACCATTCCTTACCCCGCCGACAAACCCAAGTGCGATAAGATCAAATATCTCTCGACAGCGCCCGTCTTTGCCGAGGCGATCCGCCGTATCTCCGAAGAGGCCTCGATGTCGGAGCTCTTCAACAACTGACATGCTGCCCAAAAAGCCGGGCGGCATCGGCTGGCTGGTCGTATTTCTCGGGAATCCCGGCCTGAAATACGCCGGGACGCGCCACAACGCCGGGTTTATGACCGGCGACGCGCTGGCAAAATCGCTCGGTGTGCGGATCGACCGCGCGCGCTTCCAAGCGCTGGTGGGCGAGTGCACGGTCGGCGATGAGCGTGTGCTGCTGATGAAGCCGCAGACCTATATGAACCTCTCGGGCGACGCTGCGATCCAGGCCGTCAACTTCTATAAAATCCCGGCGGAGCATGTGCTCGCGGTCTCGGACGAGATCAGCCTGCCGATCGGCAGGCTGCGTGTGCGCACGAAGGGCTCGGCCGGCGGGCACAACGGGCTCAAAAGCCTGATTGCTCAGCTCGGAACCGAGAATTTCCCCCGGATCCGGCTCGGCGTCGGCGCGCCGCCCCACCCGGACTACGACATGGCCGACTGGGTGCTCTCGGTGTTCCGCGACCAGGACGCCGAGGATATGGCAAAGGCCGCCGCGCGCGCGGCCGAGGCCGTGGTATGTTATATCTCCGAGGGCCCGGACAAGGCCATGAACAAGTTCAACGGATAACACAACCCGTATTTGAGTCCGAGAGGCGGGGGGTCTCCCGCCTCTCCCGTTCACATAGAAAGCAACACAATAAACAGGAGGATGTACATGAAAAAGAACTGTATCGCCATGCTGCTGGCAGGCGGACAGGGCTCCCGTCTCTACGCGCTGACCCAGCAGGCGGCCAAGCCCAGCGTCCCCTTCGGCGGCAAGTACCGCATCATCGACTTTCCCCTCTCCAACTGCGCCAACTCCGGCATTGACACCGTCGGTGTTCTGACGCAGTACAAGCCTCTGCAGCTCAACTCCTATGTCGGCAACGGCCAGGCCTGGGATCTCGACGTGGCCGAGGGCGGCGTCTATATCCTGCCCCCGTACCAGACGGCCGGTGAAAAGGGCTCCTGGTTCTCCGGCACGGCCAACGCCATCTACCAGAACATCAGCTTCATCGACCAGTACAACCCCGACTCCGTGCTGATCCTCTCCGGCGACCACATCTACAAGATGAACTACGCCGACATGCTGCGCGAGCACAACGAGCACGGCGCGGCCGCGACGATCGCCGTGCTGACCGTCACGATGGAGGAAGCCACGCGCTTTGGCATCATGAACCTCGGCGAGGACGGCTACGTCTGCGAGTTTGAGGAAAAGCCCAAGCAGCCCAAGAGCAACCTGGCCTCGATGGGCATTTACATCTTCGATTGGCAGAAGCTCCGCCAGTACCTGATCGAGGACGAGGCCGACCCCAACTCCTCCAAGGACTTTGGCAAAAACATCATCCCCAAGATGCTCGCCGCCGGCGAAAAGCTGTGGCCCTATCGCTTCCAGGGCTACTGGCGCGATGTCGGCACCATCAAGAGCCTGTGGGATGCCAACATGGATATGCTCTCCCCCGAGCTCCTCAACCTCTTCGACCCCGACTGGCCCATCAGCTCCCGCAGCCCTGTCTGCCCGCCGTCCTATGTCGGCGACATGGCCGAGCTCGACCACTCGATGGTCACCGAGGGCTGCTGTGTCAACGGCCGTGTTGAGAACAGCGTCCTCTCGCCCAACGTCAATGTCGGCAAGGGTGCGAGCGTCCTGCACAGCGTGCTGATGCCCGGTGCCGTGATCGAAAACGGCGCTGTGGTCGAGTATGCCATCATCGGCGAGCACACCGTCGTCGGCTGTGGCGCCCATGTCGGCTCTGCCCCTGACGGCAGCAAGGACTGGGGCATCGCCACCGTCGGCCCCGATGTGAACGTGCGTCCCGGCGCCACCGTGGCGGCCAACGCCATGATCTATACCAGTGAGGAGGTCTGAGCCATGTTAGATTTTCACGGAATTATCTTCGCGTATCGCGCTAACCCCGCTCTGGGCGATCTGGTCGCCCACCGCACCGCGGCGTCGCTGCCCTTCTGCGGCCGTTACCGCCTGATCGACCTGACCCTCTCCTCGATGATCAACGCCGGCATCCGCGACGTCGGCGTCATCATGCAGCGCGATTATCAGTCCCTGCTCGACCATGTCGGCAGCGGCAAGCCCTGGGATCTCGACCGCAAGTCCGGCGGTCTGCGCATTCTGCCTCCGTTCGGCCTGCCCGAGTACCACAAGGGCAACTACGCCGGCACAATGGAGGCTCTCAACGCCGTGGGTGAGTATATCCGCGACATCCCCCAGAAGTACGTCGTGTTGATGCTGGGCGATCTGTGCGCCAACATCAACCTCGTCCCGCTGATGGAAGAGCATATCCGCAGCGGCAACCCCGTCACCGCCATCTGCACCGACCATCTGCCTGACGGTCTGCACCACCGCTATGTCGTCGGCGAGGACGGCCTGGTCAAGGAGATTCTGTTCGACCGCAGCTCCGACGGCGAGGGCATCGCCTCGCTCGAGGGCTATATCATCAACAAGGACACCCTGCTTGCGATGATGGACGCGTGCCTGGCCCGCAACGAGTACCGCTTCCACAAGGACGGTCTCGCGAACTATCTCGCCCAGGGCGGCAAAATGGGCGTTGTCGTCCACCACGGCTATGCCAAGGTCATCCGCTCGGCCGAGACCTTCTTCAAGGCCAACATGGACATGCTCGACAAGGACATCTTTGACGGCTTCTTCATGGCCGACCATCCGATCCGCACCAAGGAGCACGAGGGCGTCAGCACCTTCTACGGCAACGACGCCAGGGTGTACAACAGCCTGCTGGCCGACAACAGCATCATCGACGGCGAGCTCGAGAACTGTGTCGTTTTCTCCGGCGTGCGCGTCGGCAAGGGAGCCAAGCTGAAGAACTGCATCCTGATGAAAGGCACCGAGGTCGGTGAGGACTGCCAGCTGAGCAACATCGTGGCCGACAAGAACGTGCACTTCGCCCCACGCACCGTTCTGATCGGCGCCGATACGCTCCCCACCATTGTCGCCAAGGGCAAGCATATCTGATCGAATCCTGTCTGTTTTGGCAGCCCTCTCAAATGAGAGGGCTGCCAGGCAGAAAGCTGCCGAACCCCTTCACGGCCCACTAACCACTAAGCACTAACCAAGACATACAGGGCTTACCGGCCCGGTTTTCGGGCCGGCAAGCCGTGCATATCTTGTACTGTCTATCATGACAGATAGATACGATAGACAGGAAATGCGCCAAACCTTTTTGGGAGGAAACCTATGAAAAGTCAAATTTCCCGTGAAGAGATCCGCAGTGCCATTGAGGATAAGCTCTGCGCTCATTTCGGCGTTACCGGCGAGGACGCGACCGACGGACAGATCTTCCAAGCCACGGCCATCGTCCTGCGCGAGCTGATGAGCCGCCTGCAGGTCGCCGAGGATCCGACGCGCACCCCCAAGGCGGTCCACTATATGTCCATGGAATTCCTGATGGGCCGCAGCCTGATGAAAAATGCCTATAACCTCGGCCTGACCGAGGCGCTGACCGCCGCTCTGGAGGACATGGGCCGCAATGCCAGCGATATTTTTGAGGAAGAGCCCGACGCGGGGCTCGGCAACGGCGGTCTGGGCCGTCTGGCCGCCTGCTATATGGACTCGATGGCCACATTGGGCATGGAGGCCGCCGGCTATTCCCTGTGCTACGAGCTCGGCATCTTCAAGCAGAAATTCGTCAACGGCATGCAGACCGAGATCGCCGATAACTGGCGTACCGCGATGGAGAGCTGGCTGGTGTCCCGCTATGACGACATGGTCGAGGTCCGTTTCGGCGGCCAGATCACGCCGATGTGGGACAACGACGGCCGCTACCACGCCGAGCACACCGGCTATACCCCGGTGCTCGCCGTCCCCCGCGACATGCTGATCGTGGGTTATGGGGGCAAGACCGTCAACACCCTGCGCCTGTGGGAGGCGCACAGCCCCAACTCGCTCGACATGTACCTCTTCTCCGAGGGCGACTACGTCAAGTCGATGGAGGAGCGCACGATGGCCGAGGTCATCACCAAGGTGCTCTACCCCGCCGACGACCACATCGAGGGCAAAACTCTGCGTCTGCGCCAGCAGTATTTCTTCCTGTCCGCCTCGGCGCAGGACATTGTACGTAAGCACATGAAGACCTGGGGCGATATCCGCTCCTTCGCCGACCACCACACGATCCAGATCAACGACACGCACCCGACCCTGATCATCCCCGAGCTGATGCGCATTTTCATGGATGAGCACGGCCTGGGCTGGGACGAGAGCTGGGAGATCGTCAAGCGCACCGTCGCCTACACCAACCACACGGTCATGAGCGAGGCTCTGGAGCGCTGGCCGCAGGATCTGATCCAGACGCAGCTGCCCCGCGTGTGGGAGATCCTCTGCGAGATCAACCGCCGCTGGGTCGAGTATCTGCGAGAGGAATTTAACAGCGACGAGCGCGTCGGCCGCAACATGATCATCCACAACGGCCAGGTCCACATGGCCAATCTCTGCCTGTGCGCCTGCTACCGCGTCAACGGTGTGTCGCGCCTGCACGGCGACATCCTCAAACGCGACCTGTTCCGCGATCTCAACGCCGTCAACCCCGACCGCTTCACCTATGTCACCAACGGCATCGACCACCGCCGCTGGCTCGCCCAGATCAATCCCGGTCTCCACGGCCTGGTCAGTGAGCTCCTGGGCAGCGACGATTATCTGCTCAAGCCCGAGCGCCTCGGGGAACTGATGGCCTACGAGAACGACAGCGCCGTGCGCGAGCGAATCCTCGCCATCAAGGACGAGAACAAGCGCCGCTTTGCCGCCTTTGCCCGCCGCAACGACAACTTCACGCTCAATACCGACGCGATCATGGACGTGCAGGTCAAGCGTCTGCACGAGTACAAGCGCCAGCTGCTGTGTGCCATGCGCATTGCCGAGCTGCAGATGGAGATCCACGACAATCCGAACGCCAAGTTCCTGCCGCGCACCTTCGTCTTCGGTGCCAAGTCGGCCGCCGGCTACAAGACCGCCAAGCGCATCATCGAGCTGCTGCTCTCGATGGCCAACGACATCAACAACGACCCGCTGTGCAAGGATAAGCTGCAGGTCTACTTTGTCGAGAATTACCGCGTCTCCGCCGCCGAGGCCATCGTGCCCGCCGCCCAGGTCTCTGAGCAGATCTCCACGGCCGGCAAGGAGGCCTCCGGCACCGGCTGCATGAAGCTGATGATGAACGGCGCGGTGACTATCGGCACGCTCGACGGCGCCAATGTCGAGATGTATGAGTGCCTGGGCGATAAGAACATGTATCTCTTCGGCCTTCATACCGAGGAGATCGAGGAGTGGCGCCGCGGCGGCTACAACCCGCTGGACATCTACAATGCCTCTCCGGAGCTGCAGCGCATCTTCAACCGCTTCCGTGAGGGCTTCTCCGACGGCAAGAGCTATTCGGATCTCGTATCCATGCTGCTCTACGGCGGCGACCAGTACATGCTCGTGGCCGATTACGCCTCCTATGCCGAGTGCCAGAAGCGGCTGTACCAGAAAATTGCCGACAGGCAGGAGCTGGGCCGTCTGGCCATCGTGAACACCGCAAAGAGCGGCGTCTTTGCCGCTGACCGCGCCATCACCGAATACGCCCGCAACATCTGGCACGTCATGGCATGAACCCCTCCGTCATTGTGATCGGTGGAGCCAATATGGACATTGGCGGAAGTCCCTCCGGGGACTTCCGCCTCCACGACTCCAACCCCGGCGTGGTGCATCTGCGCCCCGGCGGCGTGGGCCGCAACATAGCCCACAATCTGCACCTGCTGGGCGCCCAGGTCAGCCTGATCACCGCCCTTGGCGACGATTTTTTCGGTGAGGCCCTGCGCCGCAGCTGCAACGAGTTAGGGCTCGATCTGTCGATGAGCCTGACCGCCCACGATCTGCGCACCTCGACCTATCTCTACCTGAACGAGCCCCACGGCGATATGCACGCCGCCATTGCCGACATGGGCATCACCGCCCGGCTGACGCCGGACTATCTGCGGCGCTGGCTGCCGCGGCTCGAGCGCGCCGACGCGGTGGTAATGGACGCGAATCTTCCCCAGGAGAGCATCGATTTTCTGTGCGAAAACTGCCACGTACCGCTGTACGCCGACCCGGTCTCCTCGGCCAAGGCGACCCGGCTGAAAAACGCCCTGCCCTATCTGACGGCCATCAAGCCCAACGCGCTGGAGGCCGAGCTGCTGACAGCCGAGCACGAGGCGACCGTGGCCGCGCGGTCGCTGATGGCCAGGGGTGTGCGGCGCGTTTTCATCAGTCTGGGCGCGCAGGGCCTGCTGGCTGCCGAGGGCGAGGACGTGCTGAAGCTGCCCGCGTTGAGCTGCGAGCTCGTCAATGTCACCGGCGCGGGCGACGCGGCGATGGCCGCCATTGTCTGGAGCGGCATTCAGGGCGCCGATCTCGCCGAATCGGCCATGGCCGCGCTGTCGGCCGCCGCGCAGACCGCCTCCTGCGTCTCCACGGTCAACCCCAAGCTGAAGCTTACATAATGCGTAACTGTTCAGTCCCCTTGATGGGGCCTGAACAGTTAGAGGAGAAGCACGGCGCTGCGCGCACTCGGCTTGTGGGGGACGCCTCGCACACTTGCGCCGTGAGAAGAGTTTTTTCCGAGGCGCATGTCCTCGGAAAAAACAGATTTGAATTGTTTTTCGC
>CACXDT010000107.1 GCA_902766405.1 Oscillospiraceae bacterium | reverse complement strand
TCAAGTGGTAGCAAAACCGTTTTTCCGCTTCGTATTGCGCCGTCTGCTATGTTTGAGAGTAGTGTAATTTCAAGTGGTAGCAAAACTTCGCGCTGGGCCTGGGCAAGCTGGCCTTTGTTTGAGAGTAGTGTAATTTCAAGTGGTAGCAAAACGGTAATGGTGCCGTCCTGTGCCTTGGCAGCGTTTGAGAGTAGTGTAATTTCAAGTGGTAGCAAAACGCTTGACTGTCTTGAATGACACTCCCATGTGTTTGAGAGTAGTGTAATTTCAAGTGGTAGCAAAACAGGAGCAAAACTATGAACTTATCCGATCTGTTTGAGAGTAGTGTAATTTCAAGTGGTAGCAAAACGCACGTTCAGCCCAGCGGCTTATAAATCAGTGTTTGAGAGTAGTGTAATTTCAAACGGAAGCGAAACCAACCAAGTCGCGAGCTCGATCGTGCCAGCTCTTAGAGCGTAGTATCCCGAAGAACGGCGAAAAATCATCTTTTACATCAACAACGCCTGCCCTGCGTCGGCTCTCTCCAGTTTGGAGATATGCCGCTCACAGGGCAGGCGTTTTTATCGGCCTTGCCGGTCAATTATATTTCACAGTCGGGCATCTCATACCGCCCCTCGCTGGCGATGCGGCAGCTGACGCCCTCGCCGGCGAGCTGCTGCATGAACGTATCCACCAGCGCGGGATTTTTCCCCGGCTGCATGACGCACAGCGAGAAATAGTCACCGACGGTAAAGACCTCAATGGACAGGGTGCCGGAGCGCTTGTTCTCGCCCGCGTAGCCGTGGGCATCGCGGATATACTGCTCCAGTCCGCCCCAGGGGATGTTGCCGGTGTAGCTGACACCGAAGGTGTGCCCCAGCAGCGCCTTCGCCGCGAGCCCCGGCATGACCGCCTTCTTCTGCGCAAGCGAGAGCGTTTTGAAATAGGCGTGCAGCTGCAGCGTGCCGTTGATGGCCGCAATATCCGCGGCCATATCGCTGCCGCGCCGGATCTGTTCGCGCAGGGAGGCGTTCAGCTCTTCGAGACTCTTGTCCCGCATATCCCGCCCGAGCTGCACGGGGAAAACCCGCGTAAGACTGTCGTGGGACAGGGGGCGGCCCAGCGCCTTGCGGTACTGGTGGGGGATCAGGAAGACGATGTCCTTCTCCGAATCGGGGAAGAGCACCGCCATGCCGCGGTAGAGCAGGGACGAGATCAGCGAGACGGGGCTGCCGCCGTTTGCCCTGGCACAGGCCATCAGTTCCCGCTGTGGGATCAGCAGATTGTAGGCGTAAGCCCCCTCGCTGTCAAAGAAGCTGTCGTCAAACACAAAGGGGTCGTTGACCGGCGGCGTCGGCGGTGTGCCGCCCTCCGTCGGCAGCGGCGCGTCGGGGTAGGGATAGGCGTATTCCTCCTCGGCCACGGGGTCGGAGACCAGGTTGATCGTCGCGGTGTCGATGCCGTCGGTGCCGTAGCGGCGCTCGATGTAATAATAGGCCAGTGTCTTTGCCACGGGGATAAAGCCGTTTCCGTCGCAGATAAAGTGGACAATGTCCGTATAAACCGTGTGGCCGCTGACGGAGAAGCTCATGACATGGTAGTTGGCCTCCGCGCTGCACAGGCACAGCGGCTTTTCGCCCTCGGCAATCACGAAGGGCCGGGCGTTGTCTACCAATACATAGTCTTCACCCTCTGTCTCGACCTGAACGGAAAAATAGGGATAGCGGATCTGCACCTGATCGACCGCATAGCGCAGGGCGTCAAGGTCGATCTCGTCTTTCATCTCGATGGCAAAGCGCAGGGTGTTCTTGAAATGTTCATTGACCAGATAGATCAACGGCAAGGCTTTGTACTTCATGGTTCCACTCCTTATACAAAATGGGTATTTTAGGAAACGCTGAATAAATCGCCGCGCACGTCCTGACGGCATATTTTCCGTCTGATTTTGTCTCGAAATCTTGAAATACACAAAGTATTTCTGCAATTTCTCGCCTTCATCAGGCGAAAAATCTGCTCGTCAATCCGCACACTTCGATTTAATCAGCGCTTCCTTAATATGCTTTGCTCATTCGGCTGGCGTGTCAAACAGGCCGGCTCCGCAGGGGCCGCCCATAATACCGATTTTATCTCCCATCGAACAGCAGCTTTTGCACAGTTTTCAGCAATCTGTGCGATTGATGTTTAAAAAGTGTTGCCATATACTGAGAATAGATAGAATTATCAGTAAGGAGCAATTATGAAGCTGCTGATCAAAAACGGGTTAGTGATCGACCCCGCCAACAAGATCCACGAGCTGCGCGAGGTGTGGATCGAGAACGGAAAGCTTGCCGCGCCGTCTGAGCGCGCCGACGAGATCATTGACGCGGCCGGGAAGGTCGTGTGCCCCGGCTTTATCGACATCCACATGCACGAGGATCCGCTGGACGCCGCGGGCCGGCTGCTGGCCTATGACGAGACCTCGGTCTTCGCGTGTATGCTGCACATGGGCGTCACGACCGCGGTGGCGGGCAACTGCGGTGAGAACAAGGCCCATCCGGCCGACTATCTCGACCTGGTTGCGCGCGACGGCGCGCCGGTAAATGTGGCGATGCTGGCCGGACACGGCTTCTTTCGCGAGCTCTCCGGCTGCCGCGACCGCTATGCCCCTGCCACGGCGGCCGAACGGCTTTGGATGGCCCGGGAGCTCGAGCGCGCGCTGAGCCGCGGCTGTCTCGGCATATCCTACGGCATACGCTATCAGCCCGGTACGGACGCGCGCGAGCTGGCTGAAACCGCGGCGTGCTGCCGCGGCAGCGGGAAGCTGCTGGCGGCCCACATCCGCGACGATGCCGCCCAGGTATTTTCGGCGGCCAGGGAGTTTCTGGACGCTGCGCTGCCGCTGGATACGCCGCTGCAGCTCTCGCACATCGGCAGCATGGCAGGCTTCGGCCAGATGCGCGAATTTCTCGCGCTGCTCGACGGTTACCGGCAGGATCGTGAGGACATCCGCGCCGACTGCTATCCCTACGCGGCCTTCTCGACGACGCTGGGCTCGGCCACCTACGACGAGGGCTGGCGCGAGCGCTATGGCTGCGGCTATGAGGCCGTGGAGCTCTGCCTTGACCGGGGCCGCGGCACGCGCTGCGATGAGGCGCTCTTTCGCCGCATGCGCGCCGAGCGGCCCGAGTGCGTGACCGTCTGCCATGTGATGCGTCAGGACGAGGTCGATCTCGCGCTCCGTCACGGGGCCGTCATGGTGGCGAGCGACAGCACGCTCGACCAGGGCCGCGGCCATCCGCGCGCCTGCGGAACCTTTCCGCGGGTGCTCTCGCGCTATGTCGCCAACGGTGTGCTGAGTCTCGACGAGGCGATCGCAAAGATGACGGCGCTGCCGGCGCGGCAGCTGGGCTTAAAGAACAAGGGCAATCTCTCCCAGGGCTCGGACGCCGATATCGTGATCTTTGATCCGAACACGGTTCTCGACCTCGCGACCTTCGACGAGCCGCTCGCCGCCCCGCGGGGGATCGAACGCGTTCTGCTCGCGGGCAAAACCGTGCTGAAGGACGGCGCCATCCTCAACCGCCACACCGGTACAGCCGTGCGGGGCTAAGGGCATACAGAAAAAGGGGCTGTCTCAAAACCGGATGCGCAACATATACAGAAGCGAAATGTCGGAGCTGCCGTAGGGGCCGGCCTCCTGGACGGCCCGTGCGGAGAAATCGGAATACTTGAACTATTATGGGCGAATACGCATTTTTGGCGCGTATTCGCCCATAATAGCGACAAAATCATACATGTATCGCCGGGCTGTCGAGAGACCAAGGGAAGCTTGCTGCCCGCGTAGTCCCCATAGGGGAGGCGCCAGCCCTACGGTCGTATTGGGCTTAGTGCCGTTTATACCAATTGCCGTCTATTGTGAGATAGCCGCTTTTCTGTATCATAGCGCTTAGTTCACACTCCAATGTCATTAAGTTAAAAGAAATGAAAAGAAATCGGACATCCATGGCTTCCCCTGGAGGGGAAGCTGTCAGCCGCCGATCCCCCGC
>CACXDT010000106.1 GCA_902766405.1 Oscillospiraceae bacterium | reverse complement strand
TGACGCGCCCGTGAAGTGCCTCGTCCAGACCCTTGAAGGGCTCGTCGAGCACGAGCAGATCGGGCGCCGCGGCAAGAGCGCGCGCGAGGGACACGCGCTGCTGCATGCCGCCCGAGAGCGCGGCCGGATAGCGATCGGCCGCGTCTCCGAGCTCCAGCACCGCGAGCCATCGCCGTGCCTCGGCGTTGGCGTCCTTTCGGCCCGGAAGCATGAGGGCGATATTCTCCGCCGCCGTCAGCCAGGGGAACAGCCGCGCCTCCTGAAATACAGCGCCGACGCGCTGAAAGCACGAGCGCACGCTGCCGCTCTCCGGCTTTTGCAGACCGAGGGCGACGCGCAGCAGCGTCGTCTTCCCGCAGCCGGAGGGCCCCATCAGCGCGAGGCGCTCCCCCGGACCGAGGGTCAGGCTGCACTCGGAGAGGACCTGTCGCGCGTCAAAGGCGACATTGACAGATTGTAGCTCAAGCATGGCCGCCCTCCCCTCTTCGGCCGTGTCCGGCGAGCAGGCGCAGCAGCAGCCGCTCGATCAGCAGGCTCAGCAGGATGACCGTCAGCGTCCAGGCGAAGAGCTCCGTCGTCTCGAGATAGAGCTTGGATTCATAGATCCTGCGCCCGATGGAGTACGGCGGAACCGTGAGCACCTCGGCGGCGATCCCGGCCTTCCACCCGAGCCCGAGCGCCGAGCGCAGAGCCGCGCGGAAATGGGGCAGCACTGTCGGCACCGTGAGGCAGCGAAACACCCGCGCGCGCGACAGGCGGTAGACCTGTGCCAGCTCGCGCAGCTTTATGTCCTGCGCGGCGATCCCCGCCGAGACATTGGCCCAGACCACGGGCAGCACGATCAGCCCCGTGATCAGCAGGGGCACCGTGCCGCGCCCCAGCCAGACCAGCGCGAGGATGATGAACGAGGCCACGGGCGTGCTCTTGACCAGGGTCATCAGCGGGGAGATCAATGCATGGGCGATCGGGCTGGCCGCGGTCAGAAACGCCAGCAGCAGCCCAAGCACGCACCCGGCGAGCAGACCGCCGAGGACACGCAGGATACTGGCGGAAACGGTCAGCCAGAAGTCCGCGCCGCCCGCCAGCCGCAGCAGGGCCAGCAGCACCTGCGGCGGCGACGGCAGCAGCAGCTCCTGCCCCACGCGGGCGGCCAGCAGCGCCCAGAGCAGCAGCCAGAACGCCGCCGCGCCGAGACGGGAGAGTGCTTTGCGGAAGGACGGACTCATTTCAAGATGCAGTAAAAATCATCCCCGGGCAGCGCGCCGCCGACGGACGCCGGCGCGGTATCGAGCATGACCTGCAGGAAGGCCGAGAGCGGCTCCACCATCTCCTCACCCGTGACGAAGCAGAGGTTGCAGCGCGGGATCGCCTTCTCGGCGACCGCGGCGCTCTGGAAGATCCCGGCGGCCTCGACGGCCTGCGCGCCGGCGGCGGGATCGGTGAGCAGCAGCTCTACCGACTGCCCGTACTCCTCCAGAAACGCCTTGAGCTCCGCCGGATGCTCGTCGGCGAAGGCCTTCCGCACAACGAGGCAGCCCTGCACCAGGCCGCCGGGGACGGCAACCTTGTCCCATTCGGCCGTGAGATCGAGCGCGACCGTGAGATCGCTGTTCTTGCTGCGGGCGATGGTCACCATCGGCTCGGGCAGCACCGCCAGCGACACCTCGCCCGCCGACACGGCGGCGTTCAGCTCGGCCGGTTGGGCATAGCTGTTGTCGACGGTGACATTCACGCCGTTGGCCTGGCACAGATACGAGAAGATGAAGCTGGGGTTCTGGGCGGGCACATAGACGGTCTGCCCCTCGAGATCGGACAGGCTGTCGATTTTGTCGTCGCCGCTGACGAGGTACAGCACGCCGCGCGTATTGAGGGCCAGCACCTGGATCTTCCCCTGGGTTTTGTTATAGAGCGCGGCGGCGGCGTTGGTGGGCAGCGCCGCAATGTCACAGTCGCCGCTGACAAGGGCCGCGGTAACCGCGGAGGCGTCGGTCTCGACGGAAAAGCTGTAGTTGAGCGCGGCCTCGCCGTCAGCGTCGGCGGCGATCAAAGGGGCCATGCCAAAGCCCGTGGTGCCGTTGAGCGTCATCACACGAACGTTCAGCTCCGTGTCGAGCTCCTGCGCCGAGGCCGTGTTCGCCGTGCCGCAGGCCGCCAGAACGAGGCAGAGCGTGCAGACGATAACTAATCTGATCCAGGATTTTTTCATTTCAAATTCCTTCCCTTCCCTTGGTATATACTGCTTTTGCGGTGACGCCCTTCAGCCGGCCGATCTTCCCGGTCATGGCGTTGATGGCGTCCAGGGGCGCGTCGAGCGCCAGACAGATGATGTTCATCCCCTTGTCCCGATACGGGATGCCCATGCGCCCGAGGATCCAGGGCGCATACTCGTGCAGGATGCCGTTGAGCTCTTCCACCGAGGCGGGTTCCTCCACGATGATCGAGACAGCGGCGATGCGTGTCTCCATAGTTTGCTCCTTCCCCGACGAAAAAATGCCATGCCCGGAAGGCATGGCACAAGAGCCGCACAGCTGCGGCTGATTTTCGTTCCCTGTCTTCCGCCTCAAGCACAGATTTCGGCGTCAGTCGATGTTTTTTCCTCGCCGTCAGACAGTTTCTTCCGGCCCGGACTCGTTTATTCTATCCGATTGTCACAAAAAGTCAAGCGTTTTTTCCGACGGATCAAAAAATGTCTGCATAATACGCCGAATCTTGGAAAAATGCTTGCCTTTTCGCCACAGAACGAGTACAATATTATTCGGTGTGTGTTGTGATTTTATCAAATACATTCTTTCATCCCATCAAAAAAATCCAAACAACGAAAGGATGCGATCACTTTGGAAACCGTTGATCTGACGTTCATCGACGCCGTTCTGGACAAGCACGGCAACGACAAGGCAAAGATCATCGCCATCATGCAGGATGTGCAGGAGAGGTACCGCTATCTGCCGCAGGAGGCACTGGAGTACATTGCGAAGAAGCTCGATATGAGCGAGTCGAAGCTGTACGGCGTCGCCACGTTCTACGGCAACTTCTCGCTGGACGCGAAGGGCAAGTATGTCATGAAGGTGTGCCGCGGCACGGCCTGCCATGTGCGCAAGAGCGGCAACGTGCTGCAGGCGCTCTATGACGCGACCGGCACCAGCGAGCAGAAGCCCAGCTCGGACGACGGGATGTTCACGCTCGAGATCGTCTCGTGTCTCGGTGCCTGCGGCCTGAGCCCCGTGGTCATGGTGAACGACACCGTTCACGCCTCGATGACACCGGAGAAGGCCAGAGCGCTGGTCGAGCAGCTCAGAGAGGGGGACTGAGGCATGCGGGAGAAAATCAAGAGTGTTGAGGAATTTCGCGCGCTGCAGGAGAAGTATATGCAGGCGCGCGGCAACGAGAAGCGCAAGGTTCTTGTCTGCTGCGGCACCGGCTGCGCGGCGGGCGGCAACCTCGCCGTCTTTGAAGAGCTGAAAAAGCAGATGGCCGAGCAGGGCGCGGCCTATGAGCTCTCGCTCAATGAGGGCTGCGGCAGCTCCATTGGCCTGAAGAAATCCGGCTGCCACGGCTTCTGCGAGATGGGGCCGCTGGTGCGCATTGAGCCCGAGGGCTGGCTCTACTGCAAGGTCCGCGCCGCGGACGTGGCCGAGATCGTGGAAAAGACCCTGCTGGGCGGCGAGTTCATCGAGCGCCTCGGCTATCATCAGGACGGCATGCTCTACAAGCGCCAGGAGGACATCCCCTTCTACAAGAAGCAGACCCGCCGCGTGCTGGAGCACTGCGGCCACATCGACGCCGAGAGCATCGAGGAGTAT
>CACXDT010000105.1 GCA_902766405.1 Oscillospiraceae bacterium | reverse complement strand
TACACAAAGTATTCCTGCGAAAAAGTGCCATCATCAGAACCCAAATTTTCTCAGGATTCGCTCTCGTCGAATTATGCGGTATTGCCTAAATGAAAGTAGGGGGCGGCAATCTGCCGCCCGCGCGGTACAACCTGATATACGTAAGAGAGTTGGGCGACCTCGTACCATCGTACGTAGTCGCCCAACTCTCCGTGTTATTATCACGTTTCTATGCCGGGCGGCTATTAGCCGCCCCTACGGTATCGCCCGGACTATTTCGCAGCCCTATATGCTGTGTCAGCGTCTGCGGCTCCTGCGCGGACGGTCGGAGTAGAGCGGGTTGTCGGCAATGCGGCTATCGGACTCCTGCATGAAGCGCTTGAGCTTATCCTCGAAGGTCGTATCGCCGCTCGGGCCGTTGACGGCCTGAGGCGCGGCCACAACAGGCGCGCTCCGCGGCGCCGGCGCGCGCCCGCGCTCCTGCTGGAACGGCTGACGCGGCGCCTCTTCGAGGGCACGCTTGATCGAGAGGTTGATCTTTCCCTCCGGGCTGACGGACATGACCTTCACGCGAACCGTCTGTCCCATCTGCACATATTCATGCACATCAGAGACAAAAGCGTTCGCCACCTCGGAGATATGAACCAGCCCGCTCTTCCCTTCGGGCAGGGCGACAAAGGCGCCGAACTTGGTGATACCGGTCACCTTTCCTTCTAAAACAGCGCTAACTTCCAATGGCATGGGGAATACCTCTCTGTTTCTCAAAATATTCAGGGTTCGCCAAAGGTGAAAATGATCTCTCCCGGCCGGACATAACCCAGCTGTGCCCTGGCCAGCCGCTCGACCTCCGAGAGATCGCGCAGCTGCAAAAGGCAATTCTCCAGCCGCCGGTGCTTCTCCTCCGCCGCATCCAGCTGGGTGCGCAGCTGTGCCGTATAGCCGCGCACCTCAGCGCAGAGGGCGCGGGCCTCGGCATAGCGGCTCATGGCGTACAGCAGCAGCGCCACCATGATCAAACGTAAAATCAGTTCCTTGTGCGGCATGATTTCACTTACTCCACTATCATACATATTTCTTTTGATTATTCAAGCATTATTTTTCTTTTTTTGCGAAATATTTTTGGACAATTGCTCAAAATGGGGCAATTTTCTAATTTTTTGGATCAATTTGGAAATTGCAGTCCGGCACAGCGGCGAGATGCCGTTCAGGTACAGCAAAAAAGCTGCCAGACCGGCGCACAACGCCACGGTGCCAAGCCGGCCGCTGCCGGCCGACATGGCCAGTGCGAACGACGCCGCACCAAGCAGCAGGCAAAAAAACGCGTCGCACAGCAGAGCCGGCAGAGGCCGCAGGCGGTAGCGCAGCGGTCGCAGCAGGTCGTACAGCACACCGCCCGCGAGGCCAAGCGCAGCCGAGCGCAGAAGGCCCACGGCCTGCGCGGAGAGATCGACCTCCATCCTCAGGCGAAGAGTTTGGCCCAGAGCGAGCCGGTCGGCCTGTCGTCATACTGCAGCTCGCGGATCTGTCCGCGCAGCTCCAGCTCGCCGCTCTCCAGGTCGATGCGCTCGACATGCAGCCCCTCGCCGCGGATGCTGAGTTGGCCCAGGCTCGTCCGCAGCAGCACCAGGGTGTCGTCAAAGCCCGTCACATCCGTGACGCCGCGGATCTGCATTTTCTCCCGGTTCTCCAGCGTGAGACTGTGGAGCTTGGACGGCAGCTGCGACAAATCTTCCATCGGCATCTCCTCACCTCCCTGCCAAGAGCATATGCGTTACTGGCTGCGTATAGACCTGTCCGCTGATTGCAGCTTACTCTTGTTTGTGCGCGTAATTTGTCGTATACTGTAACCTGTTAATAATAGGTTTTGGCCGTGTGGCCGGAGTACACTATGAAACGATACAGGAAACAACTCATCATCCTCTTTCTCGCCCTTGATCTCCTGGTTCTGCTCTTCAGCGGAGCGCTGCTGCTCTTTCCCGAGCTGCCCGATCGGCTGTCCGGCGGGCAGGAGGCGGTTGAAGACGGCGTCATCATCATCGACGACGATACGCCGCTGCCGCCAACGCCCAGCCCTGAGCCGACACAGGTACCGTCACCCCCGCCGACTGTCTCTCCCTTTGCGGCGCTGGAGGAATATGCCTCGCTGCCCCGCTATACGGACGGTCTGGAGCTGCCGGTCAGCGGCGCCACGGGCTATGCCGCTGTCTCCCTCCCGATCCGGAGCGACAGCGGCGGCACGGCGACGCTTCGGCCAGGTGAGGCCTTCCGGATCCTGCTGATGGACGGCGATCGCTATCTCGTGGAGAACAGTGCCGGTGTGCAGGGCTGGATCAATCGGTCGGGCACCCTCATCAACCTGCCGGATGTGGTGCCCTCGGCCATCTACGAGGACTGCTGCTCCAGCGGCGCGCTGTTTCGCTCGTCGGGGCTTGCGCTGCCGGGCATCACCGATCAGAGCCTGTACGAATCGTACTGGTATAACGCGCGCCTCAACTGCGAGGAATTTGCCATGCCGGTGGTCTACGAGGTGGCCGTGGACGTGGCGCGTATCCAGCGGCAGTGTCTGGAAAACGGCGACTGTCTGAAGGTGTACCAGACCTTCCGGCCCTGGCGGACGCAGATGGATGTCGCCGCGGCGCTGCGGAGCCTGTCCGGCAGCAGCGAGGCGGTGCGCGCGGGCTTTCGCGCCAGAGGCTACAACCAGAACTGGTTCATCTCGCAGGGGCGCAGCAACCACCAGCTGGGGCTGGCGCTGGATGTCTCGCTCTGCCGCGTCACCGATACCGTCCTGCGCAACAGCGGAAGCTGTACCTATCTGCACGTCCTCGCCTGTGAGGAATACGAAATGCCCAGCCCCATGCACGAGCTGAGCTCCGAGGCCGCGGTGTTCGTCAAGGCCATCCCACAGATGAATTACGAGCTTGCCTCAAGCACCGAGCTGCTCGATACGATGACCGAGGGCGCGATCAGACTGCAGAAATATTTTATGGACGAGGGCTTCACACCGCTCGCCTCGGAATGGTGGCACTTCGACGACCTGCCGGTGTGCCGGAATACAAGACTGCGCTTCGGCAACGGCGACTACTATCTCTCCGGCTGCCTGAGCTCCGCGCCGATCGTGATGGAGTAAAAAGTACGAAATAATGGCTGTCTTTTGAAGAAAACATAGGATGATGTCGTAGGGGCCGGCGTCCTCGACGGCCCGTGCGGCACCATCCAATTACTGCACAAATATGGGCGAATACGTATTCTGTATGTACGTATTCGCCCATATTTGTTCAATATTGAAATTGTACTGCCGGGCCGTCGAGGACGCCGGCCCCTACAATGACGACCACCGCTTTCCATCAATCATTGCATTTTGCTGCAGCCTCATTTTGCACACATCAAATGATTCCGCGCGCGGCAGGGGCCGCCCCTACGGTCATATCGTTTTTCTATACTTTCTTGTCCGTCCCCTTCGCGCCGACGCCAAAGTGGAGCTCCTTCATGCCCTCGACCTCGTCGCAGACATCCTTGAGCGCGCACACGGAGCAATCCGTGGGCAGCCCCTCGAGGATGTGGGTCAGTGTGTTGGTGACATCGCCGGCCTTCTTCGCCATATCGCGCATGGCCTTGTAGTCAAAGAGCGGCGATGTGAGGAAGATCACCGTGGCATTGAGCACATTGGCGTTCTTCTTATAGGCGCGGATGTAGCTGGCGCCGACAGATTGGAAGCTGATGCCCCTGCGGAGCGCCTGACGGCTGACGCGCACCTGCTCGCGGTAGCTCTCGGGCGAGATGCGCACCATATAGCCCTCGGGGTAGACATGGTACTTGGCAAACTCGATGTCCTTGAGCGTGCGATAGACCAGCTCGCTGTCGTCGTCGAGCACGCCCACGCGCAGCAGCACAATGCGGGCGAAGTCCACCGCGCCGTGGATCTCGCCGAGATCCGGCCCGTAGAGCAGCACCTTATCGCCCGGCACCAGCTCGGCGCTCGAGGTGAACAGTACGAAGTTCGCCGAGCCCCTGCCGGACGCGCCGAGCTCATAGGCCGCGTCCTTTTGCAGCACGAGCTCGGCGCTGCCGAGCTCATGCCACTCGCCGCCGGGGCGGATGTCCCAGCTATGGCTGGGCGACGCCTTTGACAGCAGCTCCTGCGTCTCGTGGATCAGGGAATTGTAGAGCTCCATACTCAGAACACCACGTCGACCTTTTTCCGGTCGAACATCGCGTTGATCTGCTTGTAGGCCCAGCCCATCAGCTTCTGGTCGAGGTTCCAGAAATAGATCACGAACAGCGCCGCGACCGCGATCAGGGCGATCTTAATGAGCTTGAACAGTGCTTTCAATAGCTTTTGCATCCGATGAACCTGCTCCTTTCCGTCCAATCAGCGCTTGGCCAGGCCCTTCTGCCGCGCATACTCGGCGGCGCCGAGCGCGCCCATCAGCTGCGGGTCGGTCTTGAGGTTGACGACCTTGAGCTTCAGCACCTTCTCGATGGCCTCCTTCAGGCCGTCGTTCTTGGCGCAGCCGCCGGTCAGCGTGATGCTGTCGGTCGCGCCGGCCTTCTTCGCCATGACGAAGCAGCGCTTGGCGACGGCCATCTCGATGCCCGCGGCGATCTCGTCGGTGGGCTTGCCCTCGCCAACGAGCGTGATGACCTCAGACTCGGCAAACACGGTGCACTGCGCCGTGATGGGGATGACGTTCTTCGCCGTGAGGCTCAGCTTCGAGAAGTCGGACAGGCTCAGCTCGAAGGAGCGGGCCATCGCCTCGAAGAAACGGCCGGTGCCGGCGGCGCACTTGTCGTTCATGGCAAAGTTCTTCACGGTGCCGTCGGTGTCGATCGAGATGCCCTTGACATCCTGGCCGCCGATATCGATGATGGCCTTGACGCTCGGGTCGGTGATGTGCACGCCCATGGCGTGGCAGGAGATCTCCGAGATGTTCTCGTCGGCAAAGGGGACCTTGTTGCGGCCGTAGCCGGTGCCGATCAGGTAGCTGAGCTCTTTGCTGTCCTTGAGTCCGGCCTGCCTGCAGACCTCCTCCATGGCCGCGATCGCGCTCTGCTCGGAATTGATTTTGCTGCGGATCGTCGTATCGGCGATCATCTTGCCGGTTTCATCCAGAATCACTGCCTTGGTGTAGGTCGATCCAACGTCGCAGCCGCCAAAGTATTTCATCTTTTATTCCTCCGTTTTTATGTTAATGATCGGTTTTGATGACTGTTGCTGACAGAATCACATGCAGGTCTCGTCCTCGAACTCGACGAGGGAGGGGTCTACGGGCTCGGCGTGCTTGACAGTGCGCATGTACTCGCTGACCTTGTCGCGCATGGTGCGGCGCGAGACGGTGCGCGGGTCCATCAGATCGTGCTCGACCCAGATCAGGTCATAGCCGCGCGCACGGCCCTGCTCGTCCAGGATGCCCTGGACCGTGGCCATGTTTTTGCAGGCGACGTTCTGGTACATGATGATCAGCGGGGCATTCCAGGCCTCGGCCTGGGCCCAGCACTCGTCAACGACGTTCTGGTAACCGCCGTTGGTGTGACGGC
>CACXDT010000104.1 GCA_902766405.1 Oscillospiraceae bacterium | reverse complement strand
TACACAAAGTATTCCTGCGAAAAAGTGCCATCATCAGAACTCGGTTTTTCTCGGAATCTGCTCTTGCCGCATTATGCGGTATTGCCCGAGACATAAATTGTGCCAGACAAGGAAGCTGACGAAGTATGGCGAAATTCTGGCCGGGAAGATTTGAAGAATTCTATGGGAGAATAGTATCCATCAGTACCTTCCCAGCATCTCCCCGTCTGCGCTCTGCAGCGTCACCGAGACGATGTTGCCGTGCCCCGTACGCGTGCCCGCCGCCAGGCTCTGGCTGCCGATCAGCTGCGCCGATGCGTCGGTGACGGGGCTCAGTGATGAAATATAGATAGCGTAATCGCTCAGCAGATCCCTGGCCCGCTCATAGCTCATACCGGTGAGCTCCGGAACCGTCTCAAGCTCGGTGCTGGGCGTGCGGCTGAAGTACAGCAGGATCTCGCTGTCTCTCGCGATCGTTGAGCCCGGCGCCGGCAGCTGACCGGTGACGGTCTCGCCTTCGCCCAGCGTGCGAAAGCGCAGTTTAGCGCTTTGCACGGCCTCGGCAACCTCCTGCCGCGTCTCCCCGGTGAAATCCGGCACCGACACATCGGCCCCGGCGTCGCTGAGCACGGACGGCTGTACGCCGAGATAGGGCAGGATGTCGGCCATCATGCGCCCGACGACCGGGGCCGCCATTTGCCCGCCCGAGATATAGATTCCGGATTCGTTGGACGGCGTGTCCAAAAAGATCAGAATCGCGATCTTCGGATCGTCGGCCGGGGCAAAGCCTAAGAAGGAGACGATATACTCCTTCTGTCCGGTCTGCGCCTCGAGCGAGACCTTTTCGCTGGTGCCGGTCTTGCCGCCGATACGGTAGCCGGCGACGGCCGCGTTGTGGCCGGTGCCGTCCTTGGGGTCGCCCACGACCTGCTCTAAGATCGTGCGAACCTGCTGTGAGGTCTCCTCGCTGATGACCTGCCGCACCAGTCTGGGCTCGCGCTCGTAGGTCACCTGGCCTTCGCCGTCGATCAGCCGGGACACCACATAGGGCTGATAGAGCTTTCCGCCGTTGACGGCGGCCGAGACGGCCGTGATCAGCTGCAGCGGCGTGATCGTAAAGGTCTGCCCGAACGAGGCCGCCGCCAGCTGTGAGAGGTTCTTCTCCGAGCAGAACACGTTGTGGCTCCACCAGATGCTGCCGCTTTCGCCCGAAAGGTCGATCCCGGTCGTGGCCGTCAGGCTCTCGTCGGGATCCTCGCGCTGGTTGAGAAAGCCAAAGGCCTCGCAGTAGTCATAAAAGGTCTCGGCTCCGACGCGTTGGCCGATATTGACAAAGGCCGCGTTGCAGCTGTGCTGAACGGCCTGGGTCAGCGTCTGCGAGCCGTGGCCCCCGTCCTTCCAGCAGCGGATCGGTGTGCCGCGCCCGATGACACTGACGCTGCCGCCGCAGTAAAAGCTATCCTCCTTATGGACAACGCCCTCCTCGAGTGCCATCGACAGCGTGATGATCTTGAAGGTCGAGCCGGGCTCGTAGGTGTCGCTGAGCGCCTTGTTGCGCCACTGTCGCATTTGCGCCTGCTGCAGCAGCCGCTGGGCCTCCTCCTTCGTTGCGGCAGCGTCGACCATAGCCTGTGCCTCGGGGCTGACGGCCAGAAAATTGTTCAAATCATAGCCGTCGATCGAGGCCATGGCCAGGATCGCGCCGGTGTTGACATCCATGCAGATCGCGCCGGCGCCGTTAAGGATATCGTAGTCTGCGACGGCCTGGCGCAGCTGTTTTTCGATGTAAAACTGAATGGCCGAGTCGATCGTCGTGACGAGATCGCAGCCGTCCTCGCCGGGGACAAAGTCCTCGAACGCGGTATAGATGAGCTCGGTGCCGTAGGCGTTGGTTGCCCGACGGGTGCGCCCGGCCGTACCGGTGAGCGCCTCGTCGTAGCGCGCCTCGATGCCCTCGAGTCCCGTATTGTCCATCCCCACGAAGCCGATGACATGGCAGGCCAGCGACGAATTCGGGTAATAGCGCTTGGTATCGGTCTCGAGATGCACGCCGTGGATACCGTTGTCGGCGATAAAGCGCCGCACGGCCTCAGCCTGCTCGCGCTCGACCTTGCGCGCGACCGTGACATACCACGAGCCGGTCATCCGGCTCTTTTTCAGCACTTCTTCGCGGTCGAGCGCGAGCAGCTCCGCAAGCGAGTCTGCAATCAGCTCGCGGTTCTCGCCGTACTGGTCGATCTCGGCGGGGCTCAGGTACACATTGTCCACCGAGGCACTGACCGCCAGCAGCCTGCCCTTGCAGTCGTAAATGCTGCCGCGCGCAGCCGTCGTCGGTGCCTCGCGCAGCTGCTGCGCGATGGCCCGGCTCTCCAGCTCCTCATGCTGCACGATCTGCAGCTGCCAGAGCCGGATCAGCGGCAGAATCAGGAACAAAAGCCCGCAGATTCCGGACAGCGCCAGCACCCGCTGCAGCATCTGCCGTGTCGGCACACGTGATGAATTCATTCCCCCGCCTCCTGTCCATACAGGATATGTATGCGGGTACAGGCATTTTTATGCCATATCAATCCACCGGATCGAGTACAACGATCTGCCCCGGGCCGGCCGGCTGCATCATCAGCTCCTCCCGGGCACGGCGCTCAAGCTCGGCAAGGCTGCCGGCTTCGTCGATACGCGCCTGCAGGATGCGGTTCTCCTCCTCATAGGCCCGGAGCTCGGCCTTCAGACGCGCTGCCTCGTCGTTGGCAGCGGTCAGATCGATGCCTGACAGCAGGCTCAGTATCAAAAGCAGCGCCGAAAACAGCAGGCATATGGCCCGAAACAGCGCGTTGACCGTCTCTTTTGTCCGCATGTCAGACCCTCTCGGCCACGCGGAGCTTGGCGCTGCGGCTGCGAGGGTTTGTCTCTATCTCCTCGGCGGACGGTAAAATCGGCTTGCGCGATACGCTCTTGAGCGTCCTGATAAAGCCGCAGGTGCAGATCGGCGCCTCGCGCGGGCAGGTGCAGCCGTTCTCGCGGCGCTGGATGCCCAGCTTGACGATCCGATCCTCCAGCGAGTGAAAGCTGATCACGCACAGTCGCCCGCCGACAGCGAGCTTGTCGGGCGCTGTCGCCATCATGCGCTCGATCGCGCCGAGCTCGTCGTTAACGGCGATGCGCAGCGCCTGAAAGCTCCGCTTGGCCGGGTGCTGCTTTTCACGCAGCGCGGCGGACGGCATTGCCGATTTAATGGTGTCCACCAGCTCAAGCGTCGTCTCGATCGGCTTTACCGCGCGCCGTTCGAGGATCGCGCGGGAGATACGCCGGGCGTAACGCTCCTCGCCGTAATCCCATAGAATACGGTTGAGGCGGTCCTCGTCCCAGGTGTTCACAATGTCAAAGGCACGCAGCGCCTCGGTGGCATCCATGCGCATATCGAGCGGCGCGTCGTTCATATAGGAAAAACCCCGCTGTGCCTCATCCAGCTGCGGGGATGACACACCGAGGTCAAACAGCATTCCATCGACAGATTCAATGCCCAGCTCGTTGAGTATCGCGGCGGCATCGGAAAAATTGCCGTGAATAAGCGTTACGCGCTCGCCAAAGGGCTCCAGACGGCGGCCGGCGCGCGCGATTGCGGTCTCGTCACGGTCGATGCCGATCAGGCGGCCGCTTGTCAGACGAGAGGCGATTTCATAGGAGTGTCCGCCCAATCCCAGCGTTCCGTCGAGATAGATGCCCTCGGGCCGGATATTCAGGTTATCAATGCACTCGTTCAGCAATACGGAGACATGGCGCGCTTCACTCATCAAAACTCCAGCTCCTCCATCACGGCGGCAATATTCTCGGGCGTTGTCTCTTCCGCATAGACACTGGCCCAGGCGTCGCTGTCCCACAGCTCGGCGTGATTGTTGCAGCCTACTACTGTGACATTTTTTACAAGATTGGCATAATCCCTGAGATTCTGCGGAATCAGAGCGCGCCCCTGGCTGTCGAGCTCGCAGCGGGCAGCGTGGGCAAAGAGCGGGCGCATTCTGCGCTGCTTGACATAGGGCATAGCGCTGACCTTTTCGGAAAAAACCTTCCAGTTGTCCGCACTGTAAACACTAAGGCAGCGATCCATAGACAGCGTAACATAAAAGATTTCGCCCAGTTCATCCCTGAGTTTGGCCGGGATAAAAATCCGTCCCTTGCTGTCCAACGAGTGCTGATATTCGCCTGTCATGGTCCGCGCCCCCAAATATGCTCTACTTTAACCCATTCTGCTCCACTTTGCTCCACCGACGATTTCATTATAGGGTGGCTGTCTGCAAAAAGCAAGTGAAACTTTTTGAGTTTTTCCGCAATATATTTGTCACCATTTTAACCACAAGATGTTGTCATCGTCCGTTTTTTACACACAAGGTTCCGTCCGCGAAACACAGAGAGACCGAGGCAGGATCTGCTGTACAAATTTACATTGAAATATAACAGTGTGTGTGCTATAATAATATTTAAACAAGATCTTTTCCCCTTGTTTCCCCTTGTTTTTCCGAAAGGAGCGCCCATGAAGCGATTATCCCTTGCGATCATTGCCCTGGCTATGGTGGTCGTATTGATTATTAGCGGAATGCGTTTTTCCTATCATGAGCCGACGCCCACCGAGATTGTGCCGGCTGTGACGGTGCCATTGGCAAGCCCCATTCCCACACCCGTGGCTACCGTCATCCCGACTGAGGACGTGCCGAGCAGCCCGCGCATCCTCAGCCAACTGAAGGATGTGGCGACTGTCGCCTCACGCAATATCGAGTTCACTGTCCAGGCGGAAAACGCCATCGCCTATTCCTGGATCTTTACTTCCCCCTCCACCTATGACAAGGGCCGCGATATCACCGTCTTTGCTGAAGAGCTGACCGCGACTCTGCCCGCCAGAGGCTTCACCGTGTCCGGTACCAACTCCTCCACGCTGAAGCTGACGCATGTGCCCTATTCCCTCAACGGCTGGACGCTTCAGGTACAATGCTTCGGTAAAAACGGTGCCACCGCCACCAGCTTTCCCGCGACCATCACTGTAGCCCAGCCTCCGGCTGTGACAAATCCCCCTGTGATTGTGGCTCCCACCCCTGTGCCGGCGGCTGAACCCACCGCGGAACCCTCTGTCGAGCCGACCGCCGAGCCTTCTGCGGAACCGTCTGCCGAGCCTGTAGCCGACCCCTCGCCGGAGCCGAGTGTGGAGCCCTCCACGGAGCCTTCCGCCGAGCCTTCGGTCGACCCCCCGGCAGAGCCATCCGCTGAACCCGGCGTTGAACCTTCGGCAGAACCAATCACTGAGCCTACAGCCGAGCCGATCGTTGAGCCAGCGCCGCCCCCCACCGAGACCGAGGCGCCTGTTGTGACGGAACCCACGAGTCATATTGAAGTCCCCACACCGGCAGAGGTTTCCAGCGCACCGACCGAGAAACAGCCGTCCGGCGACGGCAGCCCTGAGATGCAGGCGGAAAAATCGAAAACAGTTGATCCTACATAACAGCCTTCATCTCCCAGAAACGATCAAATCCCCCATCCTTTCACTTATGTGATTGGATGGGGGATTTTCTTTTTCTGTATGAAGTCGCAGAACAGACACCGTATCACTCAGCGACGGTCTCCACGCTCTGGCGCCTCTCTTCGTTGGAGGACTGGGAGCGGAAGGAATTATGTACGCGCTGGATCTCATTCATTGAGGTCTGGAGACTCTCCTCGGCCTGGCGCATCATGTCGTCTACGAAGCCGCTGGCCAGCCGCCTCAGTTCCTTTGAGCGTGCCTCGGCCGTGTTGATCATCTCGGTCGAACGGGCGCGGGCGGTACGCATGACCTCCTGCTCCTCGACCATGGCGCGGGCCTTCTCCTCGGCGCTCTTGCGCATGGCCTCGGCCTCGCGTTTGGCATTGCCGATGAATTCGTCGCGGGCAGCAACAAGACGCTTGGCCTCGGCCAGCTCGTTGGGCAGACTGTCCTTGATCTCGTTGATGATCTCGATGGCCTTCTCCCGCTCGATGATGCACTTGTCATTGCCCAGAGGGACGCCCCAGGCCTCGTTCACCATGCCGTAGAGAATATCCAGCAGTTCGATCACATCGTTCGTATTATCCATGGTTCTGCCTCCATTGCTTTGCTTTTGCTTCTATTTCCGCGATCAGCTCGTTGGGCACAAGGCCGGCCAGGCTGGCGCCGTAAGCGGCCATCTCACGCACAATCGACGAGGAGAGAAAGGTATATTTCATGCTTGACGTCAGGAACATGGTCTCCAGCTGCGGGTTAATCCGTTTATTGACCAGATCCATCTGAAACTCATAATCAAAGTCCGAAGCAGCGCGCAAGCCCTTGACCAGCACGGCCCCCTCATAACGCCTGGCATATTCGGCCACTAAAATATCCGAGACATCAACCGTCACATTCGGATAGCGCGACACCGCACGCCGAACCATATCCAGTCGCTCCTCCATCGAAAACCAGTGTGTCGAAGCCTTGGAGGAATTGACCATAATGACGACCACGGTCTGATCGAAAATCCGACTGCAGCGCCGGATGATATTCAAATGCCCGAGTGTGATCGGATCATAGCTGCCGGGGCAGATGGCTGTTCGCATACTGTATGTAACTCCTTCTGAAGCTGCGCGAATGTTATTCTCCGGTTGCCGCATCCTTCGTATAGATGGCAAGCTTCACCTTGCCATAGCGGTATTCCTTCCGCAGCCGATAGGGGGCTGGCATGTCGGGCAGAGGCCGCTCACGCCGCGCTTCGCACACAATTATACCACCATCCGTCAAATTGTCAATCAATTTGATCGTTTCGAGCACCGGTTCGTACAAATTCGCGTCATACGGCGGATCGACGAAGATCACATCAAAGCGTTCGCCGCGTTTGAGAAAGCCGACGGCCTCCTCGTTGAGGACGCGCGCGGAGAAGCCGCAGGTTTTCAGATTCTCCTTAACGATATTGACCGCGTTCCTATCCCGATCGACAAAGGTGGCCGCGGCGGCGCCGCGGCTGAGCGCCTCGATGCCGAGCTGGCCGGTCCCGGCGAACAGGTCGAGCACGCGCCGGCCCTCGATATCAAACTGGATGATGTTAAACAGCGACTCCTTGACATTGTCCGTCGTGGGACGGATATCATAGCCCTCCGGGGTTTTCAGTCTTCTCCCTCGGGCGCTTCCGCTGACGACTCGCACGCGCTCCCCTCCTCCTGGGTGTGATAATAGTCATATACGGCCTGAGCCGTGTTCTTTGGCACCACCAGCCGGAGCTGCTCGACCGTCGCCTCCCTGATCGCGCGGACAGACTTGAACGCCTTGATCAGATCGTCGCGCCGCCTGGCCCCGACGAGCGGAATTTTGTCCAGGCTCGAGCCGTAGGCCTCCTGACGCAGCGAGCGCTGATAGGTGATGGCGTAGTTGTGGGTATCCTCCTGGATGTTGCCGATCAGGGCAAACACCGCCTGGTTTTGCTGGATGCCGATCTCGCGCCCGTCGGGGCTCACAAGCGCGCGCGTGCGGTGCCGGTCGTCCTTCACCATGCCGAAAATCGGCACTTCCAGCCCGAGCTCGCGCACAGCGCGCCGGGCCGTGTCAGCGTGTACCTCGCCGCCGTCGATCAGCAGCAGATCCGGCAGCGGCATGAAGCGCTCGTCGCCGTCGACATAGTGCTTGAAGCGGCGGTAGACAGCCTGGTACATGCTGGCGTAGTCGTCCTGCGTCTCCAGATCCCGGATGCGGAATTTCCTATAATCCGACTTCTTCGGCTTGCCGTCGACATGGACGGTCATGCCGGCCACGATGCCGGTATCCCGGAGGTTCGAGATATCGAAGGATTCGATACGGCTCGGGAAGACCTCGAGCTCCAGAGCCTTCTGCAGCCACTCGAGCGTCTTGCTGCGGCGCTGGGCGGCTGTCGTGCGGCGCAGGATCTCCTCCTTGGCGTTCAGCCTCGCGCTCTCGATCAGACGCAGGCGGTCGCCGCGCTTGGGCGTCTCGATATAGATGCGGCGGCCCGCCGTCTCGCTGAGCAGCTGCTCTAATTCCTCGCGGTCCTCGATCTCGACGGGCAGCAGGATGGTCTTCGGCCATCCGCCGCGGTGCCGCGTGAAATACTCGCGCACAAGATCGCTGACCGCCTCCTCGTCGTCCTCCAGCGGCTCGTCCATCATCTCCACATCCTTCCCGGCGAGATCGCCGTTGACGAAGTGGAGCACGGTAAAGCAGCTGCGCGCCCCGCGCACAAAGCCGATGGCATCAGTGTCGGCAAAGGCGGTGGCGATCACCTTTTGCTGCACCGAGAGCTTTTCGATCGCTCGCAGCCGGTCGCGCAGCTCCGCGGCGTACTCAAAGCGCAGCTCCTCGGCTGCCTGCTCCATCTGCTGCTTCAAATCCTCGATCAGCTCGGAGGACTTGCCCTCCAGAATCAGCTGCACCTGAAACATACGCCGCCGGTAATCCTCGGCCGACTGCTTGGGCAGGCACCAACCGGCGCAGTTACCCATCTGATAGTTGAGGCAGGGCCGCTCCTTGCCGATGTCGCGCGGGAACCTGCGGCTGCAGTCCGGAAGGGCCAGGGCCTTCGTCAGCGTCAGGATGATCTCCCTTGTCTGCGAGCGACCGCCGAATGGGCCGTAGTAGTGAGCCCCGTCCTTGGCCGAGCGGCTCGCGATCGACATGACCGGGTATTCGCTTTTACCGTCCACGCGGATGAAGGGGTAACCCTTATCGTCCTTCAGCAGGATATTGTAGTGGGGCTTATGCCGCTTGATCAGCGAGTTTTCCAGCACCAGCGCCTCAAATTCGCTGCCGGCCACAATGACATTGAAATCGTGTACCTTGTCCACCATGGCCGCCACCTTCGGCAGGTGGTCGCCATGGAAATAGCTGGTGACGCGGTTTTTCAGTTTTTTTGCCTTGCCGACATAGATGACCTCGCTCTTGTCGTTGAGCATGATGTACACCCCCGGCAGCAGCGGCAGCCGGTTTGCCTTGTCGCGCAAAGCGGGCAGATTGGGATTCATAGACACCCCTGTATTTTCTATTCTTAAACCTATAAAAAAGAGGGCGTGACCGTTCACGCCCTCAGATTGAACACAAAACTAAGAAAGGAAAAATAACCGAGCAGCGGGGGAGCTCGAGGGGGCAAGGCCCGCCTCGTGATCCAATCACCGCCAGCAAAAGCCTGTCTTGCAGGCTTTTGCCGAGCGTAGCGAGATTTTTTGTGATATACGGCTTCACAAAAAATATGGCGGCAAAAGCGTGTGACAAAGTCCCTCAAGGACTTTGTCTACACGCTGAGGGCGTGGTTAAACACGCCCTCAATTTTTGTCTGTTTTCCTCGCTTGTTACTCGGAGAAGTTGGAATCGATCAGAGCGGAAAGACGCTCGATCGCCGCGTCCTCGTCAGCGCCGTCAGCGATAATCCGGATCGTAGTGCCCTTGACAATGCCGAGGGACAGCACACCCAGAAGGCTCTTGGCGTTCACGCGGCGCTCCTCTTTTTCGACCCAGATGCTGCTCTTGAACTCGTTGGCGACCTGAATGAAAAACGTGGCGGGTCTGGCGTGAAGACCGACCTCATTGTTGATGACTACCTCTTTGGTTATCATGCTCGACACTCCTCACAAAAATACAAATGTACATCCGTACATCGATATTTTATCAAAGAAACGGCAAACCGTCAACTGCTTTCGACGCTTTTGTAAATAATAACAAAACAAAACGGAGCGCTGTCGAGAAATACAGTCAAAGCAACGGCACAATCCCAAACAAGTATAAGAGACGAAATCTGTCCTGCTTATTTCAGCTCGACAACCGTCACACCGGTTTCGCCCTCGCCATAACGGCCCAGGCGGAAGGATTTGACGGCCTTGTTTTTCCGCAGCATCTGCTGGATCGCCGCGCGCAGCGCGCCGGTGCCCTTGCCATGGATGATCGTGACGGTCTTAAGCTTGTTCATGACGGCCGAGTCGATATACTGCTCGGCGGCCATGACGCCGTCGATGACCTCCATGCCGCGAAGGTCGATCTCCGAAGCCATCGCGCTTGTGCGCAGCTGTGTGCCGCTCCCCTTTTTTACTCCCTTGGGCTGAGGGGCT
Source organism: Oscillospiraceae bacterium (assembly GCA_902766405.1). Classification (GTDB taxonomy): domain Bacteria; phylum Bacillota; class Clostridia; order Oscillospirales; family Oscillospiraceae; genus Limivicinus. Next base: position 3,907 of record CACXDT010000104.1, on the reverse strand, counting down.
TTTTCGCCCTCTAAGAGCAGCACCTCGTCCTCCCTGGCCTGTACCGTCAGGATCCCGGCCTTGAGCGTCAGCGTCCGGTCGGCTGAAATCGCCTGCACCGTGGCCTTGACGCCCATGGCCTTGATCTGCACCACATCGCCCACGCGCAGCTCCCGCGCGGACTTCTCGTCGCTCTGTGGGATCTGCGCCTTCACGCGCAGACCGTCACCGGCCTCGTTCAGGCGGCGGCGCAGCTCGTTGCGGGCGTCGTTGATGCTCTGGGCGTTCTCCTCCTCGTTGATGCGCCGGCGCATTTCGTCGAGCTCGGCGAAGGTCTGCTCGGCGGTCTCGCGCGCCTCGGCCAGCACGCGCTCGGCCTCGCGCCGAGCCTTGAGATCGGCCTTCTCCAGCCGCACGTCGAGCTCAGCCTGCTTGAAGGCGAGCTTTTTACTGTGCTCCTCGGCCTCGCGCCGCAGGCGCTCCGCCTCGCCGCGCTCTTTTTCCAGCTGCACACGCGTCTGTTCCAACTTCTCGATGGTCGCCTCAAAGCTCGCGCTCTCGGTGCCGACGCGGCGGCGCGCGTCCTCGATGATTCCCTCGTCCAGACCGAGACGGTGGGAGATCGCAAAGGCGTTGGATTTGCCGGGGATGCCCACCAGCAGGTGGTAGGTCGGGCGCAGGGTCTCGATGTCGAACTCGCAGCTTGCGTTCTGCACGCCGGGCTCGTTGGTGGCGTAGACCTTCAGCTCGGCATAGTGGGTCGTGGCCGCGATCACCGCGCCGCGGCGGCGGCCCTCCTCGATGATGGCGATGGCGAGCGCCGCGCCCTCGGTCGGGTCGGTGCCGGCGCCGAGCTCGTCAAACAGCAGCAGCGAGCGCTCGTCGCACTCGTCTAAGATGCTGACGATGTTCGTCATATGGGCCGAAAAGGTCGAGAGCGACTGTTCGATGCTCTGCTCGTCGCCGATGTCGGCCAGAATGTGGCTGAATACCGGCAGATTGCTGCCGTCGGCGGCCGGAATGTGCAGGCCGCACTGGTTCATGGCCGCCAGCAGACCGATGGTTTTCAGGCTGACGGTCTTGCCGCCGGTATTCGGCCCGGTGATGACCAAGGTGTTGAAGCTGCTGCCGAGCTCCAGGCTGATCGGCACAGCCTTGGCCTGGTCGAGCAGCGGATGGCGCGCGCGGATCAGCACGATGCCGCGCTCGTGCTCGAGCCCGGCCTCCATGCAGTCGAGCTTGTACGAGAGCTTGGCCTTGGCGAAGATCAGATCGAGGCGCACCAGATTGAGATAGTCCGAATCGATGTCGTCGCGGTGCTCGGCGCAATCGGCCGAGAGCTCGGCGAGGATACGCTCGATCTCGAGCTTCTCCTTGGCTGCGAGCTCGCGCAGCTCGTTGTTGGCCTTGACGACGGCCATCGGCTCGATAAAGAGCGTCATGCCCGAGGCCGAGATATCGTGCACGAGCCCCGGCACCGAGCCCTTGTGGTCGGCCTTGACAGGCACGACATAGCGGTCGGAGCGCATCGTGATGATCGGCTCCTGCAGCGAGCTCTGGTACGAGGGCGAGGAGATGATCTTCTGCAGCGCGTCGCGCGCTCTGGCCGCGGCCGCGCGCATCTGTCGGCGGATCGTGGCGAGCTCGGACGAGGCGGAATCCGCGATCTCATCCTCGCCGATGATCGAGGTCGTGATCTTCTCCTCTAAAAATTTATTGGAGTGCAGGGCGTGGAAATAGGCGTCGATGCAGGTCTTGCCGACACTGTCGTCGGCGAGATAGCCGCGCACCAGGCGCGCGCACTGCAGCACGCGCGCAATGTCCAGCAGCTCGCGGGTGTTCAGACTGCCGCCGAGATCGGCCCGTGCCAGCGAGGCGCGCACATCCTTGACGCCCGAGAAAGACGGACTGCCGCGCACCACCATCATGGTCTTGGCGGCTGTTGTCTCCTCCAGACGGTGCCGGACCTCGGCCTCGTCGCCGGAGGGCGTCAGACTCAGGGCGTTCTCCTTCGCGGTCTCTCCGACGGCCTGGTCGCTGAGCATTTGCAGCACCGTCGGCAGCTCCAGGGTTCGCAGCGATTTTTCAAAAAAACTCATACTATCGTTCCTCTTTATACGATTCCGGATATCTGCTTATAATACGAAAGCGTACCGAATCGCCGCTCGCTCTGACGCAGCAGATACTGCTCAGTCACGCGTGAAAGCCGATCCAGCCCGTCCTCCGCGAGGGAAAAAGAAAACAGCTTCTTCGCCGGGGCCGACGCGATATAGCGCATGGCCTCCAGTACCTCGCCGCCAAGCACCAGCATATTCCCCGGGTGCGGGCAGCGTGCGCAGTAGACGCGCCCATCCTCCAGGCCGAGGAGCGGCTCTGCCGGCTCTTCCCCACAACTGGCGCAGCTTGAAAGGTCCGGCGCGTAGCCTGAAAGGCACATCAGCCGCAGCTCGAAGGCCGCCTTCACAAGCCGCCGGTCGTATAGCCCGCGGCTGAGCGCATAGAGCGAGTTCAGCCCGAGCTGCAAAAGCGCCTCGTCCGGCTCGTCCTCAATGGACATTGCCTCAAGACATTCGGCAAAATAGCAGCCCAGGGAGAAAGCCTCGATATCGGTGCGCAGCCCGTCGAAGCCCTCAAGCACCGTCCCCTCGTTGACAGTCCACTTCCCACGGTTGCCGAACAAGGTCAGCTCGGAGTAGGTCAGCTGCTGCGTCGCCGCTGCGGTGCGACTCGAGCGGCGCAGCGCGCCGCGGGCCTTGGCCGTCAGCTTGCCGTCGCTGAAGGTGAGCAGGGTCAGCATGCGGTCGGCTTCCTTATACCGCACCTCCCGCAGCACCAGGGCCTTTGTCGTATTGAACATATTATGTAAACCGTTAGTCCTGGGGAGAGGGCGTCTCCCTCTCCCGTTCTCTTTTTGTGTTTTTCCCGCGCGGCTGCCGCTGTCTCTGCCGGTAGAGCAGATACAGCTCCGGTCTCCCGGTGCAGGCAAACGCGTGCCATAGCGCCTCTGTCGGCATACTGACCACCTCAGGGATAGTATCTGCCGCCCGGCGCGCTCCCTATGCTGGAAGCTTATTCCTCGGTAAACCCGAAGTTCCGGATCGCGGCCTGGCTATCGCGCCAGTTCTCCTTGACCTTCACCCAGATCTGCAAAAATACCTTCGTACCCATAAAGGTCTCGATATCGCGGCGCGCAAGCTCGCCGATTTTTTTGAGCATGGCGCCCTGTTTGCCGATGATGATCCCCTTGTGGCTCTCTTTTTCGCAATAGATCGTCACATCCAGGTCGATGATGCCGTCCTCGCGCTCGCTGAATCTCGTCACCTCAACAGCCGTGCCGTGGGGCACCTCCTTATCGAGACACTTCAGCAGCTTTTCGCGCACGAGCTCGGCGCAGATCTGCCGCTCGGGCTGATCGGTAATCATATCGTCCGGGAAGAGGTGCGGCCCCTCCTCGGCAAACTTTTCCATCTCATCGAGCAGCTCGCCCAGCCCCTCGCCGGTCGCAGCCGAGATCGGCACAACGGCGTCGAACGCATAGGCCGCGCCGTACAGGGCCATGACCTCGAGCAGGCGGGTCTTTTCGACCGTGTCGATCTTGTTGATGACAAGGATAGCCGGCACGCCGCTCTGGCGGATACGTTCGATCAGCGCCTCCTCCTGCGGGCCGATGGCGGCCACCGGCTCGACAAGCAGCATCACCGCGTCCACGGCAGCGACGCTCTCCTTCACAACGTTGACCATGTAGTCGCCCAGGCGGTTGTGCGGATTGTGGAAGCCCGGTGTATCCAGCAGCACAAACTGTGTGCTGCCGCGGCTGACGATGGCCGTGATGCGGTTGCGCGTGGTCTGGGGCTTATTCGATACAATGGCGATCTTCTCGCCCACCAGGGCGTTGCACAGCGTGGACTTGCCCACATTGGGCCGCCCG
>CACXDT010000103.1 GCA_902766405.1 Oscillospiraceae bacterium | reverse complement strand
TGGTCGCCGTTTAAGAGCATGTCCACCTTCACGAGATCCGAAAGTTTATACTCCGAAAGCTCATAGTCCAGCGACGCGTAGCCCTTGGTGCGGGCCTTGAGCGTGTCGAAAAAGTCATAGATGATCTCATTGAGCGGCATCTCATAATGCAGCTCGACCAGGCGCTCGTCGAGGTACTGCATGTTCTTATAGTCCCCACGCCGATCCTGGCAGAGCGGCATGATATTCCCGACAAACTCGTTCGGCGTGATGATCGAGACCTTCACATACGGCTCCTGCGCCTCGGCGATCGTGGTCGGGTCGGGGTAGTTGTGGGGGTTATCGACCATCTGCACGCTGCCGTCCGAGCGGATGATCTTGTAGATGACCGAGGGCAAGGTCGTCACGAGCTCGAGATTGAACTCGCGCTCGAGGCGCTCCTGGATGATCTCCATATGCAGCATACCGAGGAAGCCGCAGCGGAAGCCGAAGCCCAGGGCCACCGAGCTCTCGGGCTCGAAGCTCAGAGAGGCGTCGTTTAATTTCAGCTTCTCCAGCGCGTCGCGCAGATCGGGGTATTTCGAGCCGTCCTCGGTATAGATGCCGCAGTAGACCATCGGCCGCGCGGGGCGGTAGCCGGGCAGCGCCTCGGCGCAGGGCCGAGCCGCGTCGGTGACGGTATCGCCCACCTGGGTATCCGACACGGTCTTGATGCTGGCCGTGAAATAGCCGACATCGCCGGCTGCCAGCTCGTCGCAGGGGTCGAGCCCGATCGGCCGCAGGTGTCCAACCTCCACGACCTTGTATCTCGCACCGCTCGCCATCAGCAAAATCTCCTGGTCACGGCGGATCGTGCCGTCGATCAAGCGCATGAAGACGATGACGCCGCGGTAGTTGTCGTACTGGCTGTCGAAGATCAGCGCGCGCAGCGGCGCGTTCCCATCGCCCTTCGGTGGCGGGACGTTGCGCACGATGTCGTCGAGCACGGCGTCGATGTTGATGCCCGCCTTGGCCGAGATCTCGGGCGCGTCCTGGGCCGGGATGCCGATGATCTCCTCGATCTCGTCCTTCACGCGCTGCGGCTCGGCAGCGGGCAGGTCGATCTTGTTGATGACCGGCAGGATCTCCAGGTCGTTGTCGAGGGCGAGATAGGTGTTTGAAAGCGTCTGCGCCTCGACACCCTGGCTGGCGTCGACGATCAGCACCGCGCCCTCACAGGCCGCGAGCGAGCGGTTGACCTCGTAATTGAAGTCCACATGGCCCGGGGTGTCGATCAGGTTGAGGGTATAGGTCTCTCCGTCGGCGGCCTGATAGCTCAACCCCACGGCGCGGGCCTTGATCGTGATGCCGTGCTCGCGCTCAAGCTCCATATTGTCGAGGATCTGGTCGGCCATGATGCGCTGCTCCACCGCGCCGCACTTTTCGATCAGGCGGTCGGACAGCGTGGACTTGCCGTGGTCGATATGGGCGATGATCGAAAAATTGCGGATTTTGGACTGATCTATCATAACATCTTCTCCGTTTTCGACGAAAATTCCTTCAGGGCCATCTCGGCCCGGTCGGTCACGGCGCGGATCTGCTCTAAAAAAGCCACGGCCGCCGCGGCCGTGCTCGCCACGCCGTCTGGCGCGTCGCTGCGGCACAGCAGATAGTCCGCCGTGACGCCGTAATAGTCGCAGGCACGGCGCACAAAGTCGAGCCCGGGCTCGCGCGCACCGTTTTCATAGTGGCTCAGCAGTGCCTGGCTGATGCCCAGTTCCAGCGCCACCGTACGCTGATTTACATTCTTTTGCCGCCGCAGCGCCGAGAGCGTCTGGGCGAAGGTCCTCTCCATAGTCTCACTCTCCTGTAGTATAACAGCCTGTATTATACTTGGAAATCGTCTGCTTGTAAACAGATGGATTTTATTTTTTTACCCGTCTCCCCCGGGCTTTTTTTGCAAAAAACCAAACTATCCTTGAAAACAGGCCGAAACCGTGGTATTGTTAGTTTGTTTAGGGCAATACCGCATAATGCGGCAAGAGCAGATTCCGAGAAAAACCGAGTTCTGATGATGGCACTTTTTCGCAGGAATACTTTGTGTA
>CACXDT010000102.1 GCA_902766405.1 Oscillospiraceae bacterium | reverse complement strand
GGATTCGCACTATGTACGAAATCGCCGAACATTTTTGCTGGCAAATATCTTTGCGCGCCGGGCGGCCGCAAGGGCCGCCCCTACGGCTAGACCGTCGTTTTTACAACTCCGGTGCATTTTTGCAACACGCCCGCACATCGAAATGAACATTTCGCATAAAATGTTGGGCAATTCCGTATTATTGTACGAAATTGCCCAACAGATTTACAAATATTACAAATTGTACCGCGCGGGCGGCAGATTGCCGCCCCTACGTCAATACCGGACTTTTTTACAGCCCCATTTTTCTTTTACCAGGCTTCGATTTCTTTCAGCTCCATATCCCGGCCGGAGACGGGGGCCAGCTTGCCGCCGCCGCAGAAGGGGCAGCGCATGGTGTTGAGGTCGATGTGGAATTCCTCGCCGCACTCCATGCACTGGGCGACACCGGGGACGGTCTCGATGGCGAGCTTCACATCCTTGTAGTCGGTGCCGTCGACGACGGCCTCCCAGCAGTCGGTCATATAGGCGGGCACGACGCCCGAGAGCTCGCCGACGGAGAGCGTGATCTTCTCCACATGGCTGAGCTTTTGCTCGGCGGCGATATCCTTCACCATGCGCAGCAGCGCATCGCACAGTCCGAGCTCGTGCATCAGCCCTGCCCCTTGAAAGCGTTGCCGATCATGCGGCCGGTCTTCTTGACGACGTGCTCGGCCACCTTGATGGGCATATACTCAAACTGCTTGGCCTGCCAGTTGTGCACATGCTTGAGGTGGATGGCGTCGAAGGCACACTTGGTGGTGCACAGGCCGCAGCCGATGCAGAGGTACTGGTCGACCTTGGTCGCGCCGCAGCCCAGGCAGCGGGCGCATTCCCTGCGCACCTGCTCGGCGGTAAAGGTCACACGCGCGTCGGAGAAGCTCTTCGCCTTGGCGGCGTTGTAGCCGGGCTCCTGGCGCTGCTCGGTGTCAAAGCCGCCGGCGGGCAGAACGACGGCCTCTTTGTCGAGCTCGCGGTACTCGCGCCGGTCGCGGCCCTGCGTCAGGGTCTGTCCCTCGTGGACATAGCGGTGCAGCGAGATCGCGCCCTCCTTGCCGGCCGCGATCGCGTCGATGGCGAACTTCGCGCCGGTGTAGCAGTCGCCGCCGACAAATACGTCGGGCTCGGCGGTCTGATAGGTGAGACTGTCGGCGACAGCCGTGTTTTTCTTCGTGCGCTCCATCTTTCCGACATCGATGGTGCCCCAGTCGATCTGCTGACCGACGGCGCCGATGACGGAGTCGAGCTCGATGGTCTCGTACTTCCCGGTGCCGACGCACTGGCGGCGGCCCTTTTCATCGACCTCGCCGAGGGCCATGATCTCGACCTTCATGCCGCAGACCTTGCCGTCGCGGCCGAGGATCTCGTTGGGAGCGTTGAGGAAGCGGAACTGGACGCCCTCGGCCATAGCCTCGGCGACCTCGTCCTTGTCGGCGGGCATCTCGTCCCGGCCGCGGCGGTAGATGATATAGGTCGTATCCGCGCCCAGGCGGATGGCGCTGCGGCACACGTCCATGGCCACGTTGCCGCCGCCGACGACGGCGCAGCGCTTGCCGATGGCGGGCTTGCCGCCGAGATTGACCTCGCGCAGGAAGTCGACGCCGCCGAACACGCCCTCGAGCTCCTCGCCCTTAACGCCGATCGGGGCGGACTTCTGCGCGCCGATGGCGAGATAGAAGCCCTTGTAGCCCTGCTCGCGCAGCTCGGCGAGCGTGATGTCCCTGCCGACCTCAACGCCGCACTTAAACTCCACGCCCATCTGGCGCAGGATGTCGATCTCGGCGTTCAGCACATCCTTTTCGAGCCGGAAGCTCGGAATGCCGAGCGTCAGCATGCCGCCGGGCACCGGATTGCGGTCGAACACCGTGACCGGATAGCCCTTTTCGGCCAGATAGTAGGCACAGCTGATGCCGGCGGGGCCGGCGCCGATAACGGCGACCTTTTGCGGATAGGGGCGGCCGATCTGGTTGAGCAGCGGCGGAATATAGCGGGTCTCCTCGTTGAGATCGTGGTCGGCGATGAAGCGCTTGACCTCGTCGATGGCGACAGCCTCGTCCACGCTGCCGCGGGTGCAGGCCGCTTCGCAGCGCTTGTTGCAGATGCGGCCGCAGACGGCGGGCAGCGGGTTTTCTTTTTTGATCAGCTGCAGCGCCTCGGTATAGCGGCCCTGGGCGGCCAGCTTCAGATAGCCCTGGACGGCGATGTGCGCCGGGCAGGCGGTCTTGCAGGGGGCGGTGCCGGTCTCG
>CACXDT010000101.1 GCA_902766405.1 Oscillospiraceae bacterium | reverse complement strand
TGCAGGTGGAGCTCAAAAACATCCAGAAGGCCACGGGCATCACCTTCGTGTTCGTCACGCACGACCAGGAGGAGGCCCTCTCGATGTCCGACACCGTGGTCGTCATGTCGAACGGCCGCATTCAGCAGATCGGCACCCCGATCGACATTTATAACGAGCCGAAGAACGCCTTTGTCGCCGACTTCATCGGCGAGAGCAACATTCTCGACGGCGTGATGCTCGCCGACAGGAAGGTGCGCTTCTCCGGCCACACCTTCACCTGTGTGGACAGCGGCTTTGAGGTAAAGGAGCCGGTCGACGTCGTGATCCGGCCCGAGGACGTGGACATTGTCCCCGAGGAGCGCGGCATGCTGCGCGGCGTCGTGACCTCGGTCACCTTCCTCGGTGTCCATTACGAAATCATCGTGGATATTGGCGGCTTCAAATGGATGATCCAGACCACCGATTTTGTCGATGTGGACGAGCACATCGGTCTCTATATCGAGCCCGACGCCATCCACATCATGAAGAAATCCGAATACTCCGGCATGTTTGGCGACTACTCCTCCTATTCCGACGAGATGGATGAGATCGGCGAGCTCGACCGCGAGGAAATCGTCGAGGCCGAGCGCCGCGCCGAGGCGGAAAGCGAGAGCGGCACATGAAAACGAGCCTGTCTGTCAAGGGCCGGCGCTCGCTGATCGAGCGCATGGCGCTGGCGCCCTATTCGGTGTGGGCCGTGCTGTTCATCCTGGTGCCGCTGGTCTTCGTGGCCTATTACGCCTTCACCGATCAGAACTACGCCTTCACCACCAACAACATCACGCGCTTCTTCACGGCGACCTCGCAGGTCGCGGACGGCGACACCGTGCGTGAGGTACACACCTATCTGCTGATCTTTGTCCGCTCGCTGAAGCTGGCTGTGATTTCGACCCTGATCTGCCTGCTGCTGGGCTATCCCTTCGCCTATCTGATCGCGAAGGCCAATCCCCGCACACAGAGCCTGCTGATCACCGTCATCATGATCCCGATGTGGATGAACTTCCTGATCCGCACCTACGCCTGGATGACGATTTTGCAGGACACCGGCATCTTAAACGGTTTTCTCCGGCTCTTCCGCATTGCGCCGCTGCACATCATCGGCACCGAGGGGGCTGTCGTCATCGGCATGGTGTACGACTATCTGCCCTATATGATCCTGCCGATCTACTCGGTCATGGCCAAGATGGACGAGCGGCTGATCGAGGCCGCCTATGACCTCGGCTGCAACGGCGCCGGTGTGCTGCGCCGCGTGATCTGGCCTCTGAGCCTGCCCGGCGTGATTTCCGGCATCGAGATGGTACTGATTCCCTCGATCTCCACCTTCTATATCTCGCAAAAGCTCGGCAACGGCAAGTTTTATCTGATCGGCGACGCGATCGAGAGCCAGTACACCGCCAACAACCTGCATTTTGCCGCCGCGATCGCCTTTGTGCTGATGATCGTGCTGCTGATCGGCATGGCGATCCTGCAGCGCGGCGCCAACCGGCGCGCCGCCGCGTAAGGAGGGCAACATGAAAATGAAACCGATCGCCAAGGTATACACGGCGCTGCTGATGCTCTTTCTGTTCGCGCCGATCGCGATTCTGATCGTTTTTTCGTTCAACAGTGCGAAGAGTCTGTCGGTGTTCTCCGGCTTTTCGCTGCACTGGTACCAGGAGCTGCTGCGCGACAGTGAGACGCTCGACGCCGTGCGCAACACGCTGGTGCTGGCCGTCAGCGCCTCCGTGATTTCGACCCTGATGGGGACGGCCGCCGCCGTTGGCATCTACCGTCTGCGCAGCCGCTATCTGCGAGCTGCACTGGACACCGTCACCAATATTCCGATGATCAACCCCGATATCATCACCGGTATCTCATTGATGCTGATGTTCGTGTTTGTCGGGCGGCTCTTCGGCGCCGCGACCAGCCTGAACTTCGGCACGATGCTGATCTCGCACATCACCTTCTGCCTTCCCTATGTCATTCTGCAGGTGCTGCCCAAGCTGCAACAGATGGATCATGCCCTGCCCGAGGCCGCGATGGATCTCGGCTGTACCCCGATGAAGGCCTTCTTCAAGGTTGAGGTGCCCGAGATCATGCCCGGCATCGTCACCGGTCTGATCATGGCCTTTACGCTCTCGCTCGATGACTTCGTCATCAGCTACTTCACCAGCGGCAACGGCTTTCAAACCCTGCCGATCCGCATTTACAACATGACAAAAAAGACCGTGACGCCGAAGATGTACGCCCTGGCGACACTGATCTTCTTTGTAATACTCGCCATGCTGCTCATCACCAATCTGATGGACGCCAACACGGCCACCGATGTACAGGACGCCAAGCGCCGCAAGGCCGGCAACGGCACCAAGTAAACCCCACCTTTCAATCATTAGGAGGAGACCCATGAAAAAGAAACTGATTTCCCTGCTTGCGGCAGCTGCGATGCTGCTCTCCCTCGCCGCGCTGACCGGCTGCGGATCGTCAAACGAGACGCTGACGCTCAACGTCTACAACTGGGGCGAATATATCTCTGACGGCTCTGAGGGCTCGCTCGACACCGTGAAAGCCTTCGAGGAATACTATCAGAAGGAATTCGGCAAGAAGGTCCGCGTCAACTACACCACCTACGCCAGCAACGAGGATATGTATGCCAAGCTCTCGAGCGGCGCTGTCAGCTACGATGTCATCATCCCCTCGGACTATATGATCGCCCGTATGCGCGACGAGAACATGCTGCTGCCGCTGAACTTTGACAACATTCCCAACTACCAGTATATCAACGAGAGCTTCCGCAATCTCTACTACGACCCCGACAACCAGTACACGGTGCCCTACACCTACGGCATCGTGGGCGTGATCTACAACGCCGCGGCCGTCGAGGAAGCGGACGTCGGCGACTGGGATCTGATGTGGAACAGCAAGTATGCCGGACAGATTTTGCAGTTCAACAACTCGCGCGACGCCTTCGGCACGGCCATGTACAAGCTCGGTCTCGATGTGAACACGACCGACCGCGCTGTCTGGGATCAGGCGCTCGCCGAGCTGCAGACCCAGAAGCCGCTGGTGCAGAGCTACGTCATGGACGAGATCTACAACATGATGGAGAGCGGCGAGGCCGCCGTCGGTGCCTACTACGCGGGCGACTACTTCACGATGCTCGACGCCGAGGCCGACGGCGTGGATCTGCGCTTCTACTACCCCGCGCGCACCAAC
>CACXDT010000100.1 GCA_902766405.1 Oscillospiraceae bacterium | reverse complement strand
GTGAAATATGCATTTCTGCGCGCGGGCGGCTAATAGCCGCCCCTACGATAGAACCCCCAATTTCAGACTTATTTCACAGCCCCTTTGTCATCATAATGCAAAAATTTCAAACAAATCCATAAGCCAGGACGAGCGCGACGATGATGTAAACGAGCCCGAGAAAAAGCGGATAATTAAAGCTGTTCTCCCGTTCCTCGCGTCTGTTGGCCTTGAAGGTTTCAAAGCTCTGCCGCCGCGCCTGCCCGCGCTGTGCACCTCGCCGAAACAGGAAGCTCGAAATATCAAAGTCTCCGTGCAGATACAGTGAGTAAAGCACTCCGGCAATGAGAAGAAGAGCCGCAATAATCGTCAGTGAATCTGTAAAAATCAGCAGGCGGTTGTATTCGGAAATAGCGGCTTTTGCAATAGGGTAGGCTAATGTTATAATCAGCTGAACAATCAGCAGCCGAGGATTCATGGCATGAAAGCGCTGCATGGTTTTATTGATTCTTTGCTTCATGTTTTTTAGTAACCTTTCGTTTGTTTTGAGCTTATCTTAGCAGAGCATATGTCATTCCGTCAAGAGCGCAGTCAATCTGTCATGCATAAAGAATAGGCGGCAAACTCACAGAATCTGTAAGTCTGCCGCCTGTAGCGCTTTTCAAGCGGGCTCAGTGCCAGCCGCCGCGGCCGCCCATGCCGCCGCCCTGGCCGCCCATGTCACCGCCTGGCCGACCCATGCCGCCGAAGCCGCCCATTTGTCCGCCAAAGCCGCCGCCGAAGCCGCCCATGTTGCCGGGGCCGCCCATCATCTGGTTGGTGAGCTCGGAAACCTGACTGCCGTTGACGGTCACAGTGCCGCCGTTGAGCTGGCCGACACGGTCATAGTCAAAGGGAGAGTTGGCCGTGATGTTCAGCGTGCCGCCGTTGATATAGATGCTGCCGTTGGCGTCGAGCGCGTCGGTGTCGCCCTGGCCCATCTCGATCGTGATGTCGCCGCCGTTGACCGTGATCGCGACCTCGCAGGCCTTTGATTTGGCCGTAGCGTTGATGCCGTCGTCGGTCGCGTAGATTTTGACCGTGCCGCCGTTGATCGTGATGTTCGTGGCTTCGAGAGCCTCGGTGGCCTTGAGATCAAAGCTGCCGCCGTCGATCACGAGGGTCGTGGTGGCCTGGATGCCGTCGCTCGCGGCCTCGATCGTGAAGCTGCCGTCCGTGATCGCGATGCTGCCGAGCGTATAGTCCTCGTCGTTTTCGCAGTGGATTCCATCCTTATAGGATTGTATCGTGAATGTTCCGCCGCAGATGTTGATCGAGTCGTTGACCTCAATCCCGTCGTCGGCCGACTGGATGACATAGCTGCCGCCGGTGACCTTCAGATCGTCCTTGCAGCTGATGCCGTTGCCGTCGTAGGACACGACCGTCAGCGTGCCCAGACCGTTGAGCGTCAGATCGTCCTTCGAGAAAATGACGGCGTCTGTGTTGGTGTCACCGTCGGCGACGAAGCTGCCGGTGACAGTCAGCGAGTTGTCGCTGCCCTCGGCCGTCGTGATAAAGACCTTGTCGGCCTCGACCACATAGATGCAGGGCAGGGCGTCGTTCGTGATACTCACACCGTCGAGCACGAGCTGTACCTTGGCCTTTTCGTCGGTGACCGTGATTTTGACGATGCAGTTTGTGGCCGTGCCCGTGAGGACGTAGGTGCCGCTCTCGGTGATCTCGACCGTGCTGTTGTCGCTGACCGTCAGAGTCTTCGCCTCGCTGAGATCGGCGCTCTGGGCGAGGTCGCGCTCGGTGTAGACATCGCTGTCGGCGCTCGCGCCGGTTGCGGCGCTCAATACGGTGACACTGCCGGTGCTGTACTGGGAGTTGCCCAGCGCGAGGGCGCTGCCGCTGCCGGCGAGCAGTCCGGCCAGCATGGCCGCCGTGATCGCGGCGGTAAAGACTTTCTTTCGATTGACATATTTCATGGTTCATACCTCCTGTATTCAAAGCCTGTGTTGTCTCTCTGTCAGTCCCGTTTTTCTTGGGACGAGCAAAGGATACCGCAGATAGTTTATATGAACCTTAGAAAAATATGAAGTGAATGTGAACAAAAACAATGAAAAGCACATTCGATAAATGGGACTGCCTTAAAACGGCGAGAGCGACCGTAGGGGCGGCTATGCCCGCAGGGCACGCAGTCAGCCGCCCGTGCAGCGTATATTACCATTAGAAAAGTTGGACGGATTCGACATTTGTGCGGATTCGCCCAACGGCTTACAGATATTTCTGCGTTGCCGCCGGGAGGCTGATAGCCTCCCCTACATTCTCATGCGGACTTTTGAGACAGCCACATTTTCTGAATGTCCGGGATTGCTGAACTGAGCCAATACGCATAGTTACAAGTATTTGGTATAGGCGCGAAACGCGGTCGGAATCGCATAGTCAGCGTTCAGCTCGTCCACTGTTTTCCAGACAAGCGAAGCGCTCTCTGCCGCAAGCTCGACACGGTAGCCGACCATGTGCCACTCGACGTGGGTAAAAATATGGGTGGCCTTGCCAAGCGCTTCAATCTGCAGCGGCACGAGGCCCTCGGCCGCTAACTGCTCGCGCAGCTCGGCCTCGCTGAGCGAGCCGTTGCGGTTCGGCAGCTGCCAAAGCCCGGCCAGAAGCCCCTTGTCGGGTCGCTTTTCGATCGCATAGCGCTCGCCGCAGCGCAGCAGCAGCACGGTCCGCGCCTCAATGCGGCGCTGTTTTTTCGCGCTGCGCACCGGGTAGAGCGCCACCGTACCGCTCGCCGCGGCGCGGCAGCGCGAAAACAGCGGGCACAGCAGGCAGCGGGCCTCGCCGTTCGGGATGCAGACGGTCTCGCCGAGCTCCATCAGCCCCTCGGTCAGCAGTCCGGCGGCCTCGCCGCGCGGGTAGATCCGTCGCAGAGCGTCGCTGACATCGGACTTGGTTTTCTGGCTCAGCACATCGTCGCCACGCGCGAGCAGACGCATCACGACGCGCAGGACGTTGCCATCCACGGCCGGCTCGCCCTCACCGCAGGCGATCGAGGCGATCGCCCCGGCAGTATAGTCACCGATGCCGGGCAGCGTGCGGAGCTCCGCGGCCGTGCGCGGCAGCTCGCCGCCGAAGTCCGCCATGACCTTTTCAGCGGCCTTTTTGAGATTTCTGGCGCGGCTGTAGTAGCCGAGCCCCTCCCACAGCTTCAATAGCCGCTCCTCGCCGCAGGCGGCCAATGCGGCCACGTCGGGCAGCTCGTTGAGAAAGCGGTGGTAGTAGGGGATCACGGCCTCGATGCGTGTCTGCTGCAGCATGATCTCCGAGATCCACACCGTATACGGCGTGGGGGAATCGCGCCATGGCAGTGACCGCCGGTTGGCTTTGTGCCAGTCTGTCAGCGGCAGTATACACGCGCGCAGCAGTTCAAGATCGTTTTCCAGCATGGGCTTGTTCCTTTCCTTACCCGGAAAAACGAGAGACCGGGGTGTTGTATCAAACGCAAAATGTCCATCGAGGGAGAATACAGATCGTCGATTCGTAGGGGACGGCGCCCTCGACGTCCCGGCGAAGGAAAGCTCGTATAAGTACAAGCAGAGGGCGAAATCGCAGTTTTTTCACGATTTCGCCCCCTGATGGTGAATTCATTAGCATATCTCCGCGCGGGCCGCCGAGGCGTCGGCCCCTACGCGAGGGCTCTACCCTGCGAGGGAATGTGAGAGAACGGATCTGAACGCAGATTCTTCACAGTTTTATATTCAGCTGACAGGCCGGCACGTGAACAAAATGACCTGGCGTTCCTTCGCAATCTGACTGAGCAGCTGCATGGCCTGGGCGAGACGTGTGTCGTCCAGGTTGACCAGCGCGTCGTCGATGATCAGCGGGCAGGGTTCGCCGTCGGGCAGGGCCAGCTCGCAGACGGCCAGACGAACGGCCAGATACAGCAGATCGAGTGTTCCGGCGCTGAGATATTCGCTCTCATGTGCGACCGTGTCGCCCTCGGCCCTGGCGAGGGCCGTAAAATCGCGATTGATCAGTACGTCGGAATATCGTCCGTCGGTCACGAGGGACATATACTCGCCCGCGAGGCGCCCAAGCTCGGGGGAGAAGCGGCTCTGGAGCTCCGTGTCGGCGGCCTTCAGTGTCTCGCAGGCCAGTGTGATCGCGTCGTACTCCTGCTGCAGCGCCTCGCGCTCGGCCTCCATATAGCTCAGGTCGCTCGCAAGCACCATCGGGTCGCCCATCGCGGACAGCCGCCCGTTCAGACTCGCGATCTGGGCCGAGAGCTTTTCGGCACTGGCCCTCGCGGCGGCGAGCTCACGGCCGAGGCGCGCGGCCTCGGTGCTGCCGGAGGCAAAGTCCAGGTCGCTCAGCGCGTTCTCCTCCAACTGGGTCTGCCGCGCGCGGGCCTTCTCGTAGTCCGCGCGGCTCGCGCGCTCGGTCTGCTCAGCCTCCAGGAGCCGGGCTGTCAGTGCCTTGTACTCGTCCAGCATGGCGTTGAGATCAGTGGGCTTCTGGGCCTTGTAGCGCTCTAAGATGCCGCTCCTGGCCCTTTGTGCCGCCTCGGAGGTACCGCGGACGTTGAAGTAGCGCAGCAGCAGCACGATCGCGGCGAGCGCGAACACCGCGCCGCCGATGATATAGTATATGGCGTGATACTGGTTGTAGAGCGCCACAAGGACCATCGCCAGTACCAGCAGCAGGATCGACGGCCAGACCGGGAAGCGCTGCTGCGCCGCGGCTTTCAGCTGTGAAAGCTCGCGCATGTCGGCGTTTACCTGCTTTTCCACCTTCGCCAGCGGCTCGCCGGCAAATGGGCTCTGCCGCAGCTCGTCGCGGCAGATGCTCACCTGCCGCAGCGCGGTGTCGTGCTCGTCACTGCGCGTGCGCAGCACAGCGCGGCCTGCGTTCAGGCGGTCCAGTGCGTCCTTGCGCTGTTTTTTGCGGCTGTCGGTGACGGCGGATTCCAGCTCGGCGCATTCGGCGCGTGTGGTCTCCAGCCGCTCCTGCAGCAGGGCCATGTCGCCCTTCGAGCCGTTCATCTCGTTCAATAGCTGCTTCGATTCCGCGATGCGGTTCTCGATCGCCGGCAGACTGCCGCGGCGGTTGTAGCGCCGCTTGCGCTGCCAGGCGCGCAGCTGCCCGTCGGCCTCGGAGTACGAGGTCTGCTCGTCGCCGCTCGAGACGATGGACAAAATCCGCTTTTCCAGCTCCGGACTGCCCGAGACGGCCACGGTGCCCTGCTCGATAAAGGCGCTGCGGCAGAACACATCACGGCTGACGCCGGTCAGCTGCTCTCCGGCGTTGCGGCCCGTCATCCCCTCGACAGGCACATTTGTGCCCGTATAGGTCGCCGAAAACTCGCGCATCGGGGCGTTTTTGGCGCGTGTGCGGCGTGTCAGCGTGATATCGCAGCCGCGGGCCGTCAGGTCCATGCTGCCCTCCATCGGCGCGCCGGACCAGGGGGAATAGCGCAGCTTGTCCGGCAGGTAGCCGGCCCGGGGGCGCTCGGCGCTGTCGATGCCGTAGAGCATCGTGCGGATAAAGGCGCACCAGGTGGATTTACCGCTCTCATTTGGGGCGTAGATCACGTTCAGCCCGTCGTGGAAGTGCAGCTTTTCATTTTCTAACTTCCCGAAGGAGGCTGTCAGGTCACGGATCTGCATGCGATATCACCTCCTCGCGGCGGTCAATGGCGGCCAGACCCCAGCGGGCGGCCTGCTCGATGCGCTCGCGCTCGTCGTCACTGCGGGCGGCGTCATAGCGCTCGCGCAGCCGCAGCAGGAAGAGCCCGCGCAGCGTGTCCTCGCCGGCGCGGTCCCAGACGCTTTTTTTCAGGCGTGTGGCATCGCGCAGCTGCAGCTCGAAGAAAAATTCATCCAGGTTGCGGCGGAGCTTGTTGAGGTCTGGCGGCTCGGCCACCTCGCCGGTCAGCGTGATGCGGTAGATGTCGCTGACAGTGTCGTCGCCGAGCTGGGTGTGGACGGCCAGCAGCGGATCCGAGCCTGTCACGTCGACGGTAAGTGTCCGGTAGGCGCGCTTGGCGACGCTCACCGGTGTGAGCTCGCAGCTGTCGCCGGCGAGCTCGACAAGGTAGACGCTCTTCTCACCGGTCTCGTCAAAGCCGCGCCCCTCGGGGCAGCCCGGCAAGGCGTAGAAGGTCTGTCCGGCCTTTCTCAGGCCGCTCGCCGTGTGGATATGGCCCAGGGCCGCGTAGTCGATGCCCGATGCGGCCAGCTGTTTTTCGGAGATCGGATTGTACACCGATTCCCGCGCGCCGAAATCGCCGTGGACGCAGAGCAGATCGGTGTATTCGCCGTCGGGCGGCACCGCAAAGCCCTCGAGCAGCGCGCGGCTGCGCTTGTCCACGAAGGCGGCGCCCCAGACGCGCACGCCGAGCGCCTCCAGCTCGACGCAGGAGAGCTCCGGGCGCGTGAAAATGTGCACGTTCGGCGGGAATGTCAGCCGCGCATAGGGGGAGCTGTCCGCATAGTAGTCGTGGTTGCCGGGGGCAATGAACACCGGCACGGCCATCTGCTCAAGCGCGGTAACGAGCTCGGCGCCGGTCTCGTGGTAGGTGTTGTCGCTGTCTAAGAGGTCGCCCGGCAGCAGCACCAGCTGCAGCTTTTCCTTTTCGACCAGCGCGGCCAGACGCAGCAGCATGTCGCGCTGCTCACCGCGGCGGATCGAGGCCTTGCCGGTCGGCAGCCCTTCAAAGGCCGAGTCGAGATGCCAGTCGGCCGTGTGCAGAAAACGCAGACTCATACAACGCGCACCCCCTCGGCGCTCTCGCAGCGCCCGGTCTCGGGGGCTATCGTGAAGATGCAGCCCTCTAACTTCGCCGGCCCCCTGGCAGGGTTGTAGCGCTGCGGCGGGTCGCCGAAGAATTTGCCGATCGACTGCTCCGGGTCGATGCCGAGCACCGAGTGCACGGCTCCCGTCATACCGAGATCGGTGATATAGCCGGTGCCCTTCGGGAGAACGCAGGCGTCGGAGGTCTGCACATGGGTGTGCGTGCCCCAGACCGCGCTTGCCCGGCCGTCTAAAAGAAAGCCCATGGCGCGCTTCTCGCTGGTGCCCTCGGCGTGGAAATCGACCAGAATGATCTTTTCGCGGATCTCCTCCATATAGCCGTCAGCGATCACAAAGGGGTTATCGGTGTTGGTATCGAGCGTAAAGCGGCCCATCAGATTGAGCACGCAGATGTCACCAAAGTCCGTGTGATAGACGTTGATGCCCTTGCCGGGGCACTGCGGGGCGAAGTTGGCCGGGCGCAGGATGCGTCGGTGCTCCTCCATATAGGGCCGCAGCTCGGTGCGCGTCCAGGTGTGGTTGCCGAGCGTGATCACGTCGGCCCCGGCGCGCAGGATCTGGTCGGCCTGCCGCGGCGTGATGCCCACGACATTGGCGTTCTCGCCGTTGACGACGACGAAGTCGATCGCGTTGTCCTTGCGGTAGCCGCGCAGACGCTTGTCCAGAAACGCGAGCCCCGGCTCGCCGCAGACATCGCCCACGGCCAGGATCCTGACACTCATCTCTCGTCCTCCTCTTCTTTTGCAAGGCTTATCTCTAATTGATATTATATCATATCACAGCCAAAAAAAAGCTTCAAGAGTACATGTGTAAATTCTGCACAGCGGACACATACTATCGACGAAGAAAGAACAGGAGGCAGTGACATGAACAACAAGAATTTCCTGCTCGGCATGGGCATGGGTCTGGCTGTCGGAGGCAGCGCCGCGGCAATGGCGATGAAGCCGAAAAAGGTGAGGATCAACAAAGCTCTCAGGGCTGTCGGCAAAATGGCCGACGCGGTCGCGAAGAATCTGAAGTAAGGAAGTAAGATTTTTTTGCGAAAAAAATTTTGGAAAACCGAAGAAAAAAGACTTGCTTTTTTCTTCGGACTGTGCTATTATACATAAGCTTTCAAAAAGAACAGCGCATGCGCCGTTAGCTCAGCTGGATAGAGCGTCTGGCTACGGACCAGAAGGTCAGGGGTTCGAATCCCTTACGGCGTGCCAAGTTAAAAGCTACATTTTAGCCGAACGGTTAGAATGTAGCTTTTCTTGTTATTGCCCC
>CACXDT010000099.1 GCA_902766405.1 Oscillospiraceae bacterium | reverse complement strand
GGGAAAATCAGAGGAAGATTCCCCCGGCGGGGGAAATGTCTGCGTAGCAGACAAAAGGGGGGCGGGGTTCCCCCTCTGAACTCCCCCCTGACTGCGAAACTACTGTATAGCTACAAGTGCTTCTCAGCGTCCCAGGCGCTCAGGAGCAGGCCGTGTGGAGATAGGCGAGCGCGTCCGACAGCGTTCCGATCTGGTCGATCAACCCCTTCTCGACGGCCTCCTCGCCGTAGATGACGCTGCCGACATCGTTTGCGAGCTCGTCGGTGGCCGTCATCAGTCGGAGATATTCCTCACGCGAGACGCCGGAGTGCTGTGTCACAAAGGACACAATGCGCTCCTGGATGCGGCTGAAGTAGTTGTAGGTCTGCGGCACGCCGATGACGACGCCGTTGAGGCGCACCGGGTGGATCGTCATGGCGGCCGAGGGCGCGATCATACTCCGCCTGGCCGCCACGGCCAGCGGCACACCGATCGAGTGTCCCCCACCCAGCACCAGCGAGACATTGGGCTTTTTCATGCCGGCGATCAGCTCGGCAATCGCAAGGCCGGCCTCGACATCGCCGCCCATCGTGTTGAGTAAAATCAGCAGCCCCTTGATCTCCGGTGTCTCCTCAATGGCGGCGATCAGCGGCAGGACGTGCTCGTATTTGGTGCTCTTCACATCGTCCGGCAGCAGCTGGTGCCCCTCGATCTGGCCGACGATGGTCAGACAGTGGATCCCGCCGGATACCGCCGAGCCCAACTCCTTAATATCGTCCATGTCTATCACCTCGCAGAGAGTATGCCCGAAATGAACGGCACTTAACCGGACGGCAAAACGGCGGCGCCGAAGCGCCGCCGCTGAGCAGTTTAACTGTGATATTTACTTTGCCTCGTAGGCCACCCTGACAGCCTTATAGGTCATATAGCAGTCGAGCTTGGCCGTGACCTCGAACGGCGCGTGCATGCTGAGCACCGGGGTCCCGGCGTCGATCGTGTCGATATTGCGCTCGGCCATGAACTTGGCGATCGTACCGCCGCCGCCCTGGTCGACCTTGCCGAGCTCCGCCATCTGCCAGATGACTTTGCCCTCGCTGAAGAGCTTTCTGCAATAGGCCACGAGCTCGGCCGAGGCATCGTTGGTGCCGGATTTGCCGCGCGATCCGGTGAATTTGCAGATACCGACGCCATAGTTGGCCTTTGCGGCGTTCATCTTCTCACTGACCTCGGGATAAAGCGGATCGAAGGCGTTGCACACGTCCGCCGATAGGCAGAAGCTCTTCTCAAAGCAGCGGCGCAGGGCGACGCCCTGTGTCTCGCAGAGATCGGCCATAAAGGTATCAAAGGTCTCAGACTGCATGCCGGTGACGCCCTCGGAGCCGATCTCCTCCTTGTCGGCCAGCAGGCAGACGGCGGTGCGCTCGGGCACGTCGAGGTCGAACAGGGCCCGCAGCTCGGCATAGGCACAGACACGGTCATCCTGGCCGTAGCCGCCGATGAACGAGCGGTCCAGGCCGATCTCGGTCACATCGAAGGCCGGAATCGCCGCGAGCTCTGCAGAGAGGAAGTCCTCCTCGGTGATGCCGTAGCTGTCGTTGAGCAGGCTGAGGATGGCGAGCTTCACACGATCCTTGCCCTCATCGGCATAGGGGGTGGAGCCGATCAGAATGTTCAGACCCTCGCCGGTGAATACCTCGGGCATGGTTTTTTTCATCTGGTCCTGCGCCAGGTGCGGCAGCAGGTCGGTGATGACGAACTTCGGCTCGCCGCTCTCACGGCCAAGGACAACGTCCATGACCTCGCCGCTTTTGAGTGCGACAACACCGTGCAGCTCCAGCGGGATCGTGACCCACTGGTACTTCTTGATGCCGCCGTAGTAATGCGTCTTGAAGAAAGCCATCTCGTCCGATTCGTAGAGCGGCATCTGCTTGAGATCGAGGCGCGGGGAATCGACGTGTGCACCGGCGATCACAGCGCCCTCGCTGAGACTCTTTTTGCCGATCACGGCCAGCATCAGGCTCTTGCCGCGGTTGTTCTTATAGACTTTCGTACCGGGCTTCAACTCCATGCCGGGCACGTACTCGACAAAGCCGTGTACTTTGGCCATGGCAATGGCGTTTTTCACGGCCTCGCGCTCCATGCGGGAGTTGTTGAGAAAGTCCATATAGCCCCGGCTGTAGTCCTCGATGGCCATACGCTCGTCGGTGTCAATGCGGTCATAGCCGTTTTTCGGCGAGAAAAACAGGCTGTCTCTGAGTTCATCCATACATGTGATCCTCCAAAAATTTTTCCCGGCAGAGGGCGGCAAAGGCCGCTGCGCTGCCGTCATTCAATAACGCGCTATCGCAGGTATTGATATAATAGTCATCGCCCTTCTGGGCGTTCAGGCGGCGCACAGCCGCCTCTTCACTGATGCCGTCACGCGCCATAATGCGCCGGATGCGCTGCTCGCGCGGCGCGAGTACAGCATACGTGCGCGCACACAGCCCGTCAAGGCCGCTGGCGTGGAGCTCCACCGCGTCGATGGCCGCGAGCGTCCCGCCGTTCATCGCGTGGGCACGCAGACGGCGGCGAATCTCTTCGACCACAAAGCGGTGTGTTAAGGCGTTGAGCTCGGCGAGCGCCGAAGCATCGGCAAACACGATGCGGCCCAAAGCGGCGCGGTCAACGGTGCCGCCGCTGACAGCTGACGGGAAACGCGCCGCAATCGCGGCGATCATGTCCCGGTCCGTCGCCAGCAACTCATGGTAGATCGCGTCGGCATCGAGCCGGAGCGCTCCCATGTCCCCCAGCACGCGCAGGGCGGTGGTCTTGCCGCTGCCGCTGCCGCCGGTCAGGCCGACGACCGTCATGCCCTCAACCAGGGCGTCGGCGATCTCGTCCTCACCGAGCGCACCGCGGCGCAAAATCCGATACGGTGCGGAGACCAGCGAAATCAGCGTCGATTCGGTGCCGATGCCGCAGGGGCCGCCGTCGCAGACGGCCTCGATCTGTCCGTCAAAATAGCGCAGCACCTCGTCGGCATTCTTGGGGCTCGGCGCGCCCGAGGGATTGGCCGAGGGCGCCGCGAACGGCACAGCAGCCGCCTTTAACAGGGCAAGCGTCATCGGGTGGTCGGGACAGCGCAGCCCAACCGTGCTGCCGCCGGCGCGGACGATGTCGGGAACGATGTCTTTCGCCTCTAAAACGATGGTCAGCGGACCGGGCCAGAAGCGTCGGGCCAGTGTATGTGCCTGGGGTGGAACCTTTTGGCAGTAGCGCTCGATGGCGCCCTCGTCCGGCACCATCAGCGAAAGCGGCTTGACGGCCGGGCGCCCCTTGACCTCGTAGATTTTCTCGACCGCGCTGCTGTCGAGCCCGTTGCCCGCGAGACCGTACACGGTCTCGGTCGGCACCGCGACAAGGCCGCCGTTTTGCAGCAGCTCCGCCGCACGCTGTATATCGGTGATGATACGTTCTGTTTTCATTCGCTCTTCCCCTGCAGCTTTTCACTCTGATCCTGTGTCACGAGGGCGTCGATCAGCGCGTCCATATCGCCGTTGATGACGGCGGAGAGGTTGAAGTTCTTATTCTCCCCGGTCAGACGGTGATCCGTCAGGCGATTTTGCGGGAAGTTGTAGGTTCGGATGCGCTCGCTGCGGTCGCCGGAGCCGACCTGGCTGCGCCGCTCGGCCGCGATCTCGCTGCGCTGCTTTTCCTGCTCCATCTCGTAGAGACGGGAACGCAGGATCTGCATGGCGCGATCCTTATTCTTATACTGGCTGCGCTCGTCCTGGCATTCGACCACGGTGCCGGTGGGCAGATGGGTGATGCGGATGGCGCTCTCGGTCTTGTTGACGTGCTGACCGCCCGCGCCCGAGGAACGGTAGGTGTCGATTTTCAGATCGTTTGGATCCAGTCTGAATTCGACCTCGCCGACCTCGGGCAGTACGGCCACGGTGGCGGCCGAGGTGTGGATGCGCCCGCCCGACTCGGTCACCGGAACGCGCTGCACACGGTGGGTGCCGGCCTCGAATTTCAGGCGGGACCAGGCCCCCTCGCCCTCGACGATCAGGCTGATCTCCTTGAAGCCGCCGAGCTCGGTCTCGCTGAGGTTTGCGATCTCGATGCGCCAGCCGCGGCGCTGGGCGTACATCGAGTACATGCGGTAGAGATCGGCGGCAAAGAGCATGCCCTCCTCCCCGCCGACGCCGCCGCGGATCTCCATGATGACATTCTTGCTGTCGTTCGGGTCCTTCGGCAGCAGCAGGATCCGGATCTCACGCTCAAGGCGCTGCAGCTCGGCATTCGCCTCGGCATACTCCTCCTGCGCCAGCTCCTTCATCTCCGGGTCGGACATCAGCGCCAGGGCATCGGCGCGGCTGCGCCCGGCTGTGCGCCAGGCGGTATAAGCTTCCATGAGCGGCTGCAGCTCGCGCAGCTCGCGCTCGAGGCGCGCATAAAGCGCAGCGTTGGAATAGGTCTCCGGCTCTTCCAAGCGCCGCAGCTTCTCCTCATATTGATTTTCCAGCGCACTGAGTTGTTCAAACATAGCTATGCTCCAGAATAGAATTCATGGTATTTTACCATAGAATTGCAACCCTGTAAACCTTCATTTCCGTCAGGGTTCGATTTACAGAATACTGGGGCTCTGCCGCCAGTCGCTGCCGCCGCGGCGCTCCAAGGGGTTGGGGCAGCTGAGCACTGCGAGATCGCGCGCGCCGCTGCCGAGGGCAAACACACGGCGATTCTGCTCGCCCAGCAGGCGAACCGAGGCGCTCTTGCTGATGATGGGCAGACTGCCCCTCTCGCGTGCGAGGCGCAGCACCTCGCGCCCGCGCGCGTTGACGGCCAGGACACGCGCATAGCCGGGCACGCCTTGCTGATCCGCGGCCGTGACGCCGAGCGAGGCACAGCAGACCATGCGCCGCAGACGCGAGAGCGCGTAGCGCTTTGACTTTGCTGTCGTCAGAATGCCCTCGAGCGTCGGTTCCTCGCGCGAGGCGAGGTACAGCCGCCGCCCGAGCCCGTCACCGGCGTCTGGCAGCTTTTCGAAGGTCTCCTCGTCGAGAAAGCGCAGGCGGGACAGCAGCGCCGTCTCCAGCCGCTCGCGATCCGACAGCGTACGCCCGCGGCGCTGCTCGCGCTCGTAGACGCGCAGCGCGTCCACCGGCACATTGCCGGCCAGACTGACACCCTGGGACAGGCGGCGGCGCAGCTCGGCGGCGGATTTGAACTCGCCCGTGCCCTCTTCATCGTGTCCCGCGCCGGTGCGCGGAACCGTGAACGGCTCGATCGCGGCGCCAAGCACATAAATTGCCTTCAGGTATTCAAGTGCCAGAATGTTGTTTGGCGTTTTCAAAAGCTCCGCGTCCGCGCCGAGCACATCCTCGGCGGCGGCCTGCCGCGCGGCCGCGTAGCTGCGCTCGGGGTGCCGTTCGAGCTTTTCCTGCACGTGGGCGTTGAACTCCGGGCTCACGAGGAAGGCCGCGGCGAGCGCCAGCCGTTTGAGATCGCCGCATTCGCTGCCGAAGCTCAGATGGGTGCAGCCGATATCCGCGAGCAGACTGACCGCGCCGCGGGCGAAGCCCTCGGCCGAGGCGAGGCACCAGGGCAGCGGCAGCTCGAGCACAAGATCGACCCCCGCGCGGCAGGCCGCCTCAGCCCTCGCCTGCTTGAGAAAAACCGCCGTCTCGCCGCGCTGGACAAAATCGCCCGACATGGCGCAGACGATGGCGCAGTCCTCCCCAAGTCCTTCGCGGGTACGCGCCAAATGCCAGGCGTGCCCGCGGTGAAAGGGATTATATTCTCCGACAATGCCGACGATACGCACGGTGAGACCTCCTCTCTTCGTTGTCCCTCTCTGACACCGACATGGTTCATGCCTCTCCCCGCGTCGGGGAGAGGTGCCGCGAAATGGCGGAGAGGAGCCGCTGACCTGCACCAGGCTCCCTTCTCAGGCACTCCGCGCCGGCTCTCCCCTCACGCTTCGCGTGGGGGGGAGAGCCAAGAAGATAACCTCGACGAACCTGGAAAAAAGTCTTGCTTTTTTGGTAAACAATAGCTACAATAGCTTTGTATGCTATCTCCATTTTACATAGTTTACAGCCAAATTACAAGGGAAAGGAACCGATTCCAATGAAAATTCTGGTTATCAACGCGGGAAGCTCTTCTCTGAAGTATCAGCTGATGGATCCCGAGAGCGGCGAGGTGTTCGCTAAGGGCCTGTGCGAGCGTATCGGGCTCGACGGTCGTCTGAACCACAAGGTCGAATCCAAGGGCATCAAGCTCGTGCGCGATATCCCCATGCCCACCCACGGCGAGGCGATCTCCGCCGTGCTGGAGATCCTGGTCGACCCCGAGAACGGCGTTGTCAAGACCGTCGACGAGATCGACGCCGTCGGCCACCGCGTGCTCCACGGCGGCATGAAGTTCTCCGCCTCCTGCGTGATCGACGAGGCCTGCAAGCAGGCTATCCGCGACTGCATCCCGCTCGGCCCCCTGCATAACCCCGCCAACCTCATGGGTATCGAGGCCTGCGAGAAGATCATGCCCAACAAGCCCCAGGTCGCCGTGTTCGACACCGCCTTCCACATGACGATGCCGCCGAAGGCCTACCGCTATGCCATCCCCGATGAATACTACGACAACGACCAGCTGCGCCGCTACGGCTTCCACGGCACCTCGCACCGCTACATTGCCCTGCGCGTACAGGAGCTGTACGGCCGCAAGGATCTGAAGGTCATCAACGCCCACCTTGGCAACGGCTCGTCCCTGTGTGCCATCGCGAACGGCGAGTGCCAGGACACCTCGATGGGTCTTGGACCTCTGGCCGGTGTGCCGATGGGCACCCGCGCCGGTGACGTCGATATGACCGTTGTGCAGTACATCTGCAACAAATACAACAAGTCCGTCGACGAAGTGCTGAATATCATGAACAAGAAGTCCGGCGTGCTGGCCCTCTCCGGCGGCGTCAGCAGCGACTTCCGCGATCTCGAATCCGGCGCGAACGACGGCAACGCCAAGTGCGCCCTCGCGCTCGAGAAGTTCTGCTATGAGGTCCGCAAGTACATCGGCGCCTATGCCGCCGCCCTGGGCGGACTCGACGTGCTGACCTTCACGGCCGGCGTCGGCGAGAACGGCGCGACCAACCGCGCGTCCATCTGCCAGGGTCTCGAATTCCTCGGCATCAAGCTCGACCCCGAGCGCAACGCGCAGGCCCGCGGCAAGGAGATGAAGATCTCCGCCGACGATTCCAAGGTCGATGTCTGGGTCATCCCCACGAACGAAGAGCTGATGATCGCCCGCGACACGAGAGATCTCGCGTTCTAAGTTATCCAATATACGTCCGCAGCCGCACAGAAAACCTGTGCGGCTGTTTTTTATGCAAATTTCTCGCGAAATTCCGCTTCCGACAGGATCGGGATATTCAGCTCGCGCGCCTTGCGGTTTTTGGAGCTGGTGGACGCCACATCGTTATTAATCAGATAGCTGGTCGATTTTGACACCGCGCCCGTGACCTTGCCGCCCTCGGACTCGATATAGGCTTTCAGCTCGCTGCGGTTTTTATAGGTGAACACATCGCCGGTCACGACAAAGGTCAGACCCGCGCAGCGGCTGCCGGACGCCTTTTGCCCGGTGGCTTCGACGGTGACTATCGTCAGCAGATCCTCTAACTGTGCGCGGTTCTCGGCTTCCTGCATCCAGCGGACAAAGGCGCCGGACTTCTCGGGGCCGATGCCGTCGATGGCCGAGAAGAGCGCCGGGTCCTCGGCCGCCGCGGCGAGCTCGATCAGCTCGCGCAGGGAGTGGGCCTCGAGCAGGCGCTTGGCCACATCGACGCCGATCAGCGGGATGTTCAAGGCGTACAGCAGCTTCCGGTCGCTGACGGTTGCGGCCTTTTCCAGGCTCGCCTTCAGATTGGCGGCGGATTTTTCACCGAAGCCGTCGAGCGCGGCGATTTCCTCCAGATGCCCGGTCAGGCGGAAGATATCGGCGTAGCTCTTGATCCAGCCCTGATTGACAAAGCGCGCGAGGGACTGCTCAGAGATGCCGTCGATGTCCATACCGGCCTTGGAGACAAAGCGCGTGTATTTCCGCAGCTTCTTGGCCGGACAGCCCTCATTGGTACAGCGCAGCGTTCTGGTGCCGGAGGTCTCGCTGACGCGGATGTCTGTCTTTGCGCCGCAGACCGGGCAGGCGTCGGGAATGTGCAGCTCTCCGACCGGTTTGGATACGCGGATGACCTTGGGGATGATTTTGTTGGCCTTGATGACCGACAGCACGCTCCCACCTCCGCCGATGCCGAGCCGCTCGCACTCGCTGATGTTGCACAGCGACGCGCGTCGCACAACGGTGCCCTCTAATTCCACAGGCTCGAACACGGCCACCGGCGTGATCGACGAGGCGGCACAGCTCCACTCGATGTGGTCGAGCACGGCCTCGGCCGAGGTGTCGGCCCACTTGAAGGCGTAGCCGGCGCGCGTGGCGTGGTGCCCGGTCACAGAGCCCTGCGCGGCGTATACCGTGTCGTCGTAGCTGATGACAAGCCCGTCCACCGGATACGGGTTTTCACCGTCGGTCACGCGGGCGGTCCAGCGCGCGACAGCCGCGTCGATATTCTCCTAGGTCGGCTCGGCGATCTTCTCGCGCTCGACCGGCACGAAGCCCTGACGCTCCAGCCAGGCCATGCGCTCGCCCCAGGAGAGGATATCCGGCTCGACATGCACCAGCGTGAACGGCAGCCAGCGAAGGCCGCGCGGTCTGACCTCCTCCACGTCCTTGAGCGCGAGCGAGCCCGAGGCCAGGTTGCGCGGGTTGGCGTAGTCCGCGCCCGATTCCAGCGTAAAGCGTTCGAAATCGGCGTAGGAGATCAGCGCCTCGCCGCGGATGACCACATGGCCCCTGTCCTCGATCGTCTCGCGGATGCCCTGGATGGCCGGGGCCAGGTGCGTGATGTTCGTGCCGACATGTCCGTCGCCCCGGGTCACGACCTTCGATAGCCGCCCGTTGTCATAGGTCACGACCAGCGTCAGGCCGTCTAACTTCCACGAGATCCAGATCGGCCTTCCTTCGGCCCAGCGGACAAGCTCCTCGGTCTTCTTCGTCTTGGCCAGCGAGAGCGCGGCAAATTCATGCGCCTCCTTCTCCCCGGCCGTCGTATCGGCCGAGACCCGGTTGGTCGGGCTGTCATCGAATACAAAGCCGCTCTCGGTCTCGAGCCGCTTCAGCTCGTCAAACAGCGCGTCCCACTCGTAGTCGGTCATCAGCTCGCCCCGGCCGTTATAGTAGGCGTCCGAGGCCGCGTTCAGCCGGTCGATCAGCGAACGCATCCGCTGCCGTTGTTCATCCATGGTTATCCCCACCTTGCTCCTCTTCCTTCAGTCCAAGCGCTTCCTTCACATACGCCTCGTCGCCAAGGAAATAGCGCTCGATCAGCTCCCAGCGCTCCTCATTGCTCATGGCTGCGTTGAAAAATGCCTCCAGCAGCGCCTCCCCGCTCCGGTGCCTGTCCTGGATCCGGCGCAGCAGCCGGTTTCTGTAGTGCTCCTCCGTCAGCTGCCGGAGAATGCGCGGGTCGTTGACGCGCACAAATACCTCCGACTTCTCGCCGCCGTCGATCTGATAGAGCGCCAGCCCCAGCAGCTCGAGGAAGCGCAGCAGCGGCATCAGCGCGATCGAGTGATTCTGGTTGACCGGATAGAAGCGCACATAGCGCCGCTCTGGCGCATTCGGCGCGCACTGCTTCAGGTTGTCGAGCAGATAGCTGCCAAGCTTGACATACGCGTTATTTGAGACGAAATAGCTGCTCTCCTCGCTGCCGGGCATGCGGCGGCGGCGCAGCACGCGCACCTGGCTGCGGGCGCGGGAGAAGCCGCCCATGCTCTCGTCCCCGCTCTCCGTAAAAATATCCATCAGCAGCCCAAACTTGTCGTGTGCCACGGCCTTCTCACCCAGCAGCTCCTCGAGCTCCGCTTCGAGCTCGCGCATCGTGAACTGCCGGACAGCGCCGTTTTTGTGTCGGGAGAAGAGCTTCACCAGTGCGTCAAGCACCTGTTGGGCACGCGCGAGCACGTCCTCAAAGCTCTCAAGATAGCTCAGCTGCACGCGGATCCGCGCCGCCGTGTGGAATTTGCGGCCGCCGCCGATCAGCTCCTCCTCAAAAAAGCTGCGGTGGAACATACCGTAGGCCATATGGGAAAAGCAGTTCTGCCAGAGCGCCGCCATGTCGACGAGATAGGTGTCGCCCAGGCTGAAGATGTGCACCTCGGCGCCGCCGCGCTCGCCGCCGGCCGACATCACGCGCGAGCTGTCGCCGTCCATGCGCACGGCGTAGTCGCCGTAGCGGCGGAGAAACTCGGCGTCGATCTCGCGCGGCACGAACACATAGGCGCGCGAGAGCATCGCCCTCGGCCGCACGACGAGCACCGGGAAGCGATACCGCGCCTCAAGGTCCTTCGCCAGCAGCATCAGACCGGCCTTTGTGCGGTTTTCGACCTCTTTGTCGTGGAAGAGATATTCAAAGGCGTCAGCCGCGACGGTAAAGGAGCGCTGTCCCCTGTCCTCAACGATGGCGTTGAGCTTTTTCAGCATCTCGCGCAGCTGGTACTGCCGCATCTCCGAGATGCCGTTGAGTGCGCGGACATAGCGCATGTCGCTGGGAAAATAGTCGATCGAGGCCAGCGCGCGGATGCTCTCGCTGCGGCCGGCGCGGCCGATCTCCTGCACATAGTCCGAGAGCGTACCAGTCGGCGCGAAGTGCAGGACGTGCCGGATATCACCGACATCGACGCCCATGCCGAAGGCCTTGGTGCAGACAAGGCCCATGGCCTCGCCGGACTTGTAGCTCAGCTCGGTCTCCTTGCGCTCGGTATTCGGCGTCTGGCTGTGGTAGCGGCGCAGCTTTTTCCGCTCGGCCACCGGCACCAGCGCGTAGATGCTGTCCACCTGGCTGCGGTAGGGGAAATAGGCCAGCACCTTTTCGTCTTTGGCGATATAGCCGCGGATCCGCTCGAGCGCCAGCTTCATCTTATAGCTCTCGAGTCCGCCCTCGATCTTCTCATCCCTGTGCAGTGTGATATCAAAGTCGATGTTGTCGCGCTTGACGTTGCCGAGATGGATGCGCACGCGATCGAGCCCCAGCTCGGTGACGGTGTCGTTCACCACATCGTCGCGGCCGGAATAGACCGCCGTGGCCGTCAGGCACAGCACCGGGAAGCGCATGCCCTCACGGCGGCATTTTTTCAGAAAATCGCCGAGGAACCAGTAGTCCGAGCGGAAATCCCTGCCCCAGCTGGTGACAGTGTGCGCCTCGTCGATGACGAACAGGCCGACCTGCCGGCCGCCGAGAAAGCTCTTGAGCTCGGTCGTCAGCAGCAGCTCCGGCGCAAGATACACCAGCGAGATCTCCCCGTGCTGGATCTTTTCGACCGTCTCGAGCCGCTCCTGAAAGCTCATGGAGGAGTTGATGCAGGCCGCCAGCGTCATGCCGTGCTCCTGCCGCAGCTGCTCGACCTGGTCGTTCATCAGCGCGATCAGCGGCGAGACCACGATGGTCACAAGGCCGTGCTTTTCGGCCAGATACAGCGCCGGCAGCTGGAACAGGATCGACTTGCCGGAGCCGGTGGGCGCCGTGATAAAAATACTGCTGTAATCTCTGTCCTCGCGCGCCGCCTCGCACTCGCCGGCGATCTCAGCGATGATCTCGCCCTGGGAGATCTCCTCCTGCCCGTGCAGCAGCTCTCCGTTGCGATAGAAGCGCAGCGGACGAAACGCTGCGTCCTCGCCCCACCAGCGGTGCAGCAGCGGCAGGAAATCTGTCTCGGTCAGCGCGCGGTGGTCGCTGTGGCGTACGGCGCCGTCAAAGGCATACGGCACCGAGAGTGCGGTTAACGCGCGCTCGAGACCGCACAGCACGTCCGGATCCTCGCGCCCGGTGCGCAGCAGCAGCGCGCCCTCCCGCTCGCCGCGCAGCAGCGAGAGTCGATAACGCCAGTCCGCCGTGCTGCCGAGCGCGACCGTCCGGAGGCCGGCCTTCTCCGTCTCTCCGGCCATCTCTGTGTCAAAGAAGGAAACCGTCTTCACGTTCTCCGACTCCACAGGCGCGGGGAGCAGCAGCGCTTCGCCGTTGCCCAGCAGCTTGACCTTACCGTAAAAGTCCGACAGGCCCTGCAGCAGCTCTGTGTCCGGCTCCTGCTCGCCCTGCAGCAGGTCGAAGAGCGCGAGTGCATCCTCCGTTTGCAGCAGGCTTGGCTGCCAGGGGGCCAGAAGCTCGTTTTCCGCCACGAGGATGTGGAAATCTTCGAGTTCACCGAGCCGATCGCGCAAAACAAGCAGCTCCTCATAAATGCCAAGGCGAGGGCCATCGGCAGCTTTCGCTGCCTCAAGGAGCTCATCCTGACGCGCGATCAGCGCCGGCACGTTCAGCCCCTCCTCCTCGCTGAAGGCGAGACCTGGCAAAAGCGTCTCTCCATGCTGCATAAGATATGATACCTGCGGCCTGGCAAAGCCGCGGAAAAACAGCAGCGTTTTGCCCTTGCAGGCCGATAATAATTTCTCTGTGCGTGAACTGAACCAGTCGGACCGTGTATCTTCCATTGCTTTCTCCCAATTTCGATGATTACCAGGATATCCTATTTTATCATACTCCTGTCCGAAATCCCAGTAGAAATATTGTAGAATTTGCTTCTCCTGTGTATATTCACTTCTTGCATTTTTCCATAGGGTATACTACAATGGCAACAGTGTTATCACAGGGGGGCAAGCCATATGAACAACGAGATCGCCAGGACGCTCGCCAACCGCTATGCCACGATCTACTATGTGGATCTGTCTACCAACCACTATGTGCAGTACTCGGCGAGCGACGACTATAAAGAACTGGAGGTGCCTGCCGAGGGTGCCGATTTCTTCTCCGAGACCTACGGAAACGTGCAGCGGGTCATCCATCCGGAGGATCTCTGGCAGGTTGAGAAGGTTGCCGACAAGGATTTCATGATCTCCGTCACGGAAAACGGTCGGAAGTTCCGGATGGAATACCGCCTGCTGATGAGCGGCAAAGCCCACCATATGCGGCTGATGGCGGTGCGCACCGATGATCAGAATCATCTGATCATCGCGCTGGAAAACATCGACGACGAGATGCGCGGTCGGGAAGAGCTGAAGGCCATCTCAGAGAAGAACCTCGTCTTCTCGCAGATCGCCGAGAGTCTCGCGGCGCAGTACGGCATGATCTACTACATCGACACCGAGACAGATGCCTATATCGAATTCACCGCGACGCAGGCGTACAAGGAATTCAACATCAACCCCTCCGGCAGCGATTTCTTCGGCACCTCGCAGCGCAATGTCAGCACCATGATCCACCCGGCCGACCGCGAGCGGGTATTCGACGCGCTCGACAAGCAGACGATGCTTGAGGCCATGAATCAAAACGGCAGCTTTACGATGACTTATCGGCTGCTGCTGGGGAACGGCAGCAGCTATACGCGTATGTCGGTATTCTGGGCCAACGACCATAAGCACCTGATCATGGCCGTCATGAACATCGAGCAGGAGATCCGCAGGGAGCAGGAGCTCGCCCAAAAGCTGTCGATCGTCCACGAAAAAGCGTACCGCGACGATCTGACAGGCGTCAAAAACAAGACCGCCTTTGTCGAGTATGAAGAGGATATGCAGTCTCAGATCCATCTGGGCAAGGCGGAAGCCTTCTCGATCGTAGTGTGCGATGTCAACGGGTTGAAAAGAATCAACGACACCTATGGCCATCAGGCCGGTGATGAGCACATCGTCAAGGCCTGCCGGATGATCTGCGACATTTTCCAGCACAGCGCGGTATTTCGCACCGGCGGCGACGAGTTTGTCGTGCTGCTGACGGGCCGCGACTACATGATCCGCAAGGAGCTGGTGCTGGCGCTGCACGACCGCTCGGTGGAGCATATCAGCACGGACGGCGTCGTGATATCGGGCGGGCTCGCGGATTACCGCGTCGGAGAAGACAAGAGCTTCCACGAGGTCTTCGAGCGTGCGGATGCCATGATGTATACGGAAAAGCAACTTCTCAAGGGCATGGGCGCGGCCACGCGGGACGACGAAGAGGCCGCGAAGCCGGCCTTCGGTATGGACGAAAATGCCGACATCCTGCGCATCAAGCGGCAGATCCTGATCGTCGAGGACGAACGCATCAACCAGATGCTGCTCGGCAACATGCTCGAGGGCGGCTTCGAGCTGCTTTACGCCTCCGACGGTATCGAGGCGCTGGAGCAGATCCGCACGCACAAGGACAATCTTGCCATGGTGCTGCTCGACCTGCAGATGCCCCGGATGAGCGGCATCGAGGTTCTGAAGATCATGAAGGCGGAAAAGGAGTTTCAGGATATCCCGGTCATCGTCATGACTGCGGATCAGAGCGCCGAGGTCGAGTGTCTCAGGATCGGGGCTATCGACTTTATCCCCAAGCCCTACCCCACGGTCGAGATCATCCAGGCGCGCGTCAACCGCTGCATCGAGCTGTCCGAGAAACGCACGATCATCCAGTCCACAGAGCGCGACAGCCTGACGAATCTCTTCAACCTTGACTACTTCCTGCGCTATGTGCGCATGTATGATCGGCACTATACCGAGATGCCGATGGACGCCATCGTGCTGGATATCAACCATTTCCACGTGCTCAACGAGCGCTATGGCAAGCAGTACGGCGACAGTGTGCTGGCCCGGATCGGCAACCGGATCCGCCAGATCTCCCGCGAGGTCGGCGGCGTCGGCTGCCGCCGCGGCGCGGACGTATTTCTGATTTACTGCCCCCACCGCGAGGACTACGAGGCTCTGCTGGACAAGGTGTCGGAGGGGCTGGCCGGCGAGGACGTGTCAGAGAGCCGTGTGCGGCTGCGCATGGGCGTGTACTCGAATGTGGATAAGTCGCTGGAGATCGAGCGCCGCTTCGACTATGCGAGGACAGCCGCCAACACTGTCAGGACCGGCTTCTTAAAAGGCATCGGCATCTATGATACGAAGATGCACGAGGCCGAGCTCTATAAGGCGCGTCTGCTGGAGGACTTCAAGCCCTCCCTCGAAAACCGCCGTTTCACGGTGTTTTTCCAGCCGAAGTTCGACATACGCCCTGACACGCCCCTGCTCGCGAGCGCCGAGGCGCTGGTGCGCTGGAACCACCCGGAGCTCGGTATGATCTCGCCGGCCGTGTTCATCCCCCTGCTGGAGGACAACGGTCTGATCCTCGAGCTCGACCGCTTTGTCTGGCGCGAGACCGCCGCGCGGATCCGCGACTGGAAGGATGGCATCGGCTATTCCGTGCCTGTCAGCGTGAACGTGTCGCGCATCGATATACTGACGCCGAACCTCAAAAGCATATTCCGGGAGATTCTCGACGAGTTCCGGCTCAGCGCCCGGGACTTTGCGCTGGAGATCACCGAGTCGGCCTACACCGGCGACTCCGATCAGGTCATTTCGACGGCCAAGGAGCTGCGCGGCATGGACTTCCGGATCGAGATGGACGACTTTGGCACAGGCTATTCCTCGCTGGGGCTGCTGTCGCAGCTGCCGATCGATGTGCTGAAGCTCGATATGAGCTTTCTCCGCAGCGCCTTTGGCAAAACACGGGACACGCGCATGATCGAGCTGATCATCGACATCGCGGACTATCTGCACGTCCCCGTCATCGCCGAGGGTGTCGAGACCGAGGAGCAGTATCTGGTGCTCAAGACCATGGGCTGCGACATGGTGCAGGGCTATTACTTCTCAAAGCCAGTGCCGGCCGACGACTTTGTTCCTTTCCTCATCGCGCGCTCGAAGGCCCAGGTCGCGGTTCCCCCCGCGGTCAAAAAGACCTGCATGAGCATCTCAATGGCGCTCAACAGCCATTTTGAGAACATCTATCATGTGGATCTGGTCACCGATCACTATCTGGAATTCTACTCCGATCAGGACGGCCAGCTGCGGATCCGTCCCGGCGGAACCGACTTCTTCGGCGAGGTCCTTGAAAAGCTGCTCAAGGATGTCTGCGAGGAGGACTCGGAGCGCGTCCGGGCCGCGCTGGGTAAGGCCGGGCTGATCCGACTGGCGGGCCAGAACGAGACGGTTTCCCTGCCGCTGCACAAGCTGAAGGACGGCCGGTGCGTGCCGTATACTTTGCAGACCATTCAGACACGCGAGAGCGACACCCACCACGTCGTCATCGGCGTAAAGCCGGAGTAGGGCTCTTTCTCCTTGTGATTGCTCCCCCGACAAGGGGATGATCGCAGGTCACTGTTGGCCCGTGCAGAGTATTTGTTGAACGAAAAGTTGGGCAAATTCGCATCAACGCGCGAATTTGCCCAACTTTTTCATGTTTTCAATGATACGCCTTGCTCTTTGCTGTACATCTCGACAAACTCCGGGATCGGAACAGGCCGGGAGAAGAAATAGCCCTGCAAATAGTCGCAGCCGATCTCGGCCATTGCCTCGGACATCTCTTCTGTCTCGATTCCCTCAGCCGTGATACTGAAGTTCATCTGCTTGAATACGCCAACGATCGTCGGCAGCAGCGGGCCGCGGTTATTGAAGTAGTTCCAGACGACCTCCATGTCGATCTTGATGTTCTTAAACGGGAACGAGGTGACGCGCGTCAGATTGGAAAAACCGCTTCCGTAGTCGTCCAGCGCAAACTGGAAGCCGATATCCTGGAGCGCCAGCAGCTGGTGCTCCAGCAGCGCATAGTCCACGATCGACTGCTCGGTGAGCTCCAGGTGGATCAGCTCGGCCGGAACAGCGTACTCCTCCAAAACCGACTTGAACCGCTGGGGCAAATCCCGGCTCATGCACTGGTAGGGCGACAGATTGACATTGATCCACTGCATGCCCATGGCCCGGATATCATTCTCGCGCACAAAGCGACAGATCTTTCGCATCACCAGCTCGCCCAGGGCGACGATGCTGCCATCCTTTTCGGCAATGGGGATAAAGACCGTGGGCGGGATCAGCCGCCCATCCTCGCCGCGGATACGCGAGAGCGCCTCGGCCGCGACCAGCTGCCCGGTTCTGCTGTCGATCAGCGGCTGGAGAAAGACCTCCAGGCTCTCATTTTTCAGTGCGGCCTCCAGCGCCTGCCTGTTGGCCAGGTACTGGTCGATGGCCTGGATCGAGACGGCCTGCTCGTCCTCGGCCGCGCTCTCGAGAGCGAGCAGCAGCATACCGATCACATGGTCGACATGGAGCCCAAGCTCCATCTCGACAAAGGCGGGGCGCATCATCAGCTCCGTCTCACCGCTCATCCACGGGTTTTCAAATCGCGCGGTGATCGCGTCGATCATCGGACGGGTATCCGTGCTTTTAGGCACGATCAGCGCGAAGGATCCGTTCCTGAGATAGAAGACCAGACACTTCGGGTACTGTTCTGTCAGGAAAAGGCTGATCTGGTGGATGCCCTCGTCGATCTGCACACCGCCGTAGATCTCCCTGAGCTCGCTGTAATCGCGGATGATAAAGGAAAGCAGATGGTAGTGCCCCTTTGGCCCCCATTCCCGCAGCACAAAGCGGAACGCCCGCATATTGAACGCGCTGCCGCGGTCAGAGAGAAAGAGATCCGGGTTTTCAAACGCGAGATAGATGATCAGAATCGCCATCAGGCAGAAGGTGTTCATAACGAGCAACGTGGGGAACAGCATCCGCACGATGTTGCCGAGCAGCAGGATCACGATGACGCCGAGGAGACCGTTGCACACCTCGCGATGAAGCTGAGGGGCGCTGTACAGAATCAGAACCGCGGCCGCGATCAGATAGAAAAAGAAGCAGACGTAGAGGATGTGATACAGCGGGCCGCTGTGATAACCGCTGCCGTCGATGAAGAAAACCGCATGGGTAAGCGGACTGGACAGCGCGATCACCTCTGCGATCGCGAAAACCAGCGGCGAGAGACGGCGGATCCAGCGGGGATAGGTGCAGTGGTTCTCCAACACATCGAGCGTATAGAGAAAGAACCAGTAGATCCGCGCCAGAAAAAGAACGAAAAACAGCAGATTCAACGCGTAACAAACGGCCGCGGGATAATTCATGTACAGCTCGTCCACACGGCTGGAGGCGTAGTCCACCGCCAGCGTGAATATGTCAATGACCAGCAGCGAGAGGAAGGTCACGTTCATACGGATGGGCATTCTGGGGCGCCGGAAGTAAAAGATCACCAGGATCAGCAGAATCATGGCGCCCGGCAGGGTAAAGCTATAGTTCCACACGGCGGATCCTCCACGCTTTCAGGATAGGAACGCTCATAATATAACAGGTCAGTTACATGCTTGTCAATATAAAGGAAACGATTCATCATCGCGGAATATGATACATAGGAAGGGTACTGTTCAGCCCCATACGGCGCTGAACAGTTGGACGATCCTGTCACGGCCCTGCCCTAAAGCCAAAAAAGCCGCGACGCCAGAGGATCGGATCCCGGTTCTCTGACGCCGCTGCTATGTGTTCTTAGCCTCTTACTTCTTTGATAATCTGCTTCATGTCGTCCATGTGGAGCATCATATCCTGAAACAGCGCCAGCTGCGCCTGCGCTCTTCTCAGATTCTGTTCCGCATCGTCAATGCGGAAGTACTTGTCCCCCACAAGGTAATCCCCCAGAAAGCGGGAGGCCAGCTCCAGCGTGATCACGGCCGCGCCGGTTGACAGGCTTTCGATCTCGGCGTCGCTCAGCACGTCCTTCATCTCGCCCAGATAGCCCTCCGCATAAGCCCTGACCAGATTCAGATCCAGGCTCATGCCCTCGACCTGATCCTCCTCGGCCGTGCAGGCCGCAAAGCGGATCGTGTCGCCGAAATCGTAGCAGGCCAGGCCCGGCATACAGGTATCGAGATCGATGATGACGAGCGGATCGTTGGTATCCCTGTCGAAGAGGATGTTGTTGGTCTTCGTGTCGTTGTGGGTGACACGGATCGGCAGCTCTCCGCGCTCGATCTGCCGGCAGAGCGTACAGCCGAACGCGGCGTTCTGCCGGATCAGCGCGATCTCCGCCTCGGCATCCTTCGCCCGAGCGAGCGGATCCTGCTCCACCACATCAAAGAACGTGCGGAGACGATAGGCCGTATCGTGAAAATGCGGGATGCTCTCCACCAGTTGGCTCGCGTCAAAATCCCGCAGCTGACGGTTGAACTTGCCGAAGGCCTTGCCCGACATGCGGAGCACCTCGGCCTCTCCGTCCGCTGTCTCGAAGGAGACGGAGTTTTCGATAAAGTTGTACAGGCGCCAGAACTCCCAGTCGGAATTCCAGGGCTCCGCACCAACCGCTTCCCCGCTCTCATCCAGATCGACAAAGCCGTCCGCCGTCTCTCTCAGGATCAGGTAGTTATGCCCCGCGGCCGTGTGGTGAAAGTGCAGCCGTCTTCGTCTCTCCAGCGTCGGCTCCTTGTCCATGATATGCCGGGTCAGCAGGTCGATATTGTGCATCATCGAAACCGGGTCGCGGAACACATACCAGTTGACCTTCTGCACCAGATACTGCCGGACTTCCTTCCCGTCATAGAGCGCCACATAGTAGGCCGTGTTGATATGGCCGGTCGGGATCCAGCGGTGAAGGATCATTTCACCGGGGAGTCGGAATTTCCTGCAGATAAAAGAGAGCTTCGCCTCGATCATGTCAGGCTGCACTTCGGTTCACCACATTTCTATCTGTTTGTCTTATTGCGCGATATGGCCCTTGGCTTTGATGACCTCGATCACGGAATCCACGTACTTCTCGCAGATCTCGTCGCTCTCGGCCTCGACCATGACGCGGATCTTTGGCTCGGTGCCGGACTCGCGGACAAGGATCCGGCCGCGATCGCCCAGCGCGTCGGCCGCCGCCTTCACTGCGGCGCGCACATCGGGGTCGTTCTGCGCGTCGGGCTTGGACTT